>NZ_JARESX010000102.1:0-20427 GCF_046026435.1 Paraburkholderia sp. RL17-381-BIF-C
AGCATGCGCACGGGCCGCGCGCCTCAACGAACCATGCTTTCTGAGCGCCTTCACGCGATACATGAAAGGTCCCGAATATCCTCACCTTTGAACGAGCGAGCGTATCCGGATGCGCGGCCTCAATCACCGCGCGGATCGGTTTATTCGCTTATTTAGCCTGTTTCGACCGCCGCAGCGAACGCGGAAACCGACTCAAAGACACGTTTGCACGCGGCTCCCGAAAACACTCACCTTTGCGTGCGACTCTCGCGCAGCAGCGTTTAGCTTGCCAGTTTGCGGAACGTTTCCAGCACGGCATCGCCTTTGAACGGCTTGACGATCCATCCCTTGACGCCGGCCGCCTTGCCCCGCTCCTTCATCGCCGGGCTGCTCTCGGTGGTCAGCATGATGACGTTGACGGTCTTGTTCGCGAGCTCGCCGCGAATCTTCTCGACCATCGTGAGGCCGTCCATATTCGGCATGTTGACGTCGCTGATCACCAGCTTGATGCCGGGGCTGGCCTTCAGCTTGGCGAGGCCGTCCTTGCCGTCCACCGCCGTGTCGACGTCAAGACCGTTCCTCTTCAGAAAGCCGGCCACTTCGTCGCGCACCGTGCTCGAATCATCCACCACCAGAATTTTCGACATGTTTTTTCCTATGATCACACTCAGAACAGATCCAGTTCGCCTGCTTCGACCATTGCGCCGACGTCGTCCGTGACTTCCTTGAAATCCTCCGGCGACCAGCTCAGGCTGAACACAAAACGTTGATGCAACTTGACCGCCCGACTCGACTGCGGGTCCTTCAACCAATACGTGAAGCACAATTGCGGATTACCGCTGCCGAACGAGATGTACTTGTGCTTGTGATTCACCAGCAGCGGCACCTGCACCTGGCTGCGCGCCCAGGCGTCCGCATCGCCGACATAGCGGTTCTTGAAGGAACCCCAGATCAGGTTCGTCACTTCGCCGAGCACGCTGTTCAGGTCGCGGAAGTCGGCTTCGCCGTGTTGCGCGTCGTCGATCATCCGGTAACGATCCAGCAGGTCGAGAATCGGTGTCTCTTCGGCCTGCATCATCATGTAACCTCGGCACCATGCGCTTTCGAGCGGAATCAGACTGAACACCTCGCCGAAGATGATGCGGTCGCGCACGATATGCGGCGTGTCGCACGTGATGGTCAGATCCTTGAACACGTCGCCGAGAATGGCCTGTGTCATGTCGGCGATGCCGCGCACCAGTGCGTTCGGATAATCCAGGCTGAAAATGTACTCGTCGATCACCTGCCGCAGCGGCGCCATATCGTGCGCGACGTACGCCGCGCAGACCACGCGTCGCAAGCTCTCCGGCAAGCCGTCCATGCCAGGGCCGTCGTTCCGCCTCATAATGATCGGCAACTCGGGACGCACCGCGTTGATCCTGATCGCGATCTCGGCGCTGGCTTCCGGCGAGCCACCGTAATGCTCGGCAAACAACACCGCGCCCAGATCGATATTCGAGCGCAGCACCGACTGCAAGCGGTTTTTGCCGACCTTGACGCCGACCAGATTGTTCTCGTCGCAAAAGCGCTTCAGCGCCTCTTTGTGAGCCGGGCAATCGTCCAATACCAACACCTTGCTGACCGGCTTGTTCATGTTCATGTTGCGTTCCTGCTCGCAGCGGGGATTCGCCGCCTGATCAAAACAACTCCAGCTCGCCGCTGGTTTCTTCGAGCGCGCCAGTGTCGGCGATGAAGTCGATCGGCGCATGCGCACACACGCATACCGTCGCGGCGAGCCGCACGGTACCGTTCAGCGTGACCGAATACGACGACAGCAGACCCGGCTTCAATTCATGCAGATGCGGCAGGCAACGCGCGTTCAGCACGTAAGGCGTCGACATGCCGAGGTCTGGAAAGTAGCGCAACAACGCCTGATTCATCGCCCCGCAACACAGATTGCAGATTTCCAGAAAGACCTCCTGGAAGGGCCGCTCGTCGGCGGTGTCTTTCAGGTAGTAGGCTCGAGTGCTGTCGTCTTCGTCGAAACGAAGGATCAGCAGCAGCCTGAACACGATCGACGAAATGGTCAGCACGACCACTTGCGAGTCTTTGGATGCGCCAAGGCCGGCCTCGGCAAGCGGCGCAATCTCGCACAGATCGCCGGCATCCAGCGGCAAGCGCACTTCGGCCGCCTGGCGGAAAATGCGCTCGAAGCTGTCCCTGGCGTGGGCCGAAATCACACCGCCACCTCGTGCAGCTTAGAATGAAACTGATTGGCCAGCGACTCGACGCTGGCGAGCGACGCCGCGATCATCTTGCCGCCGGCCTGAATGTCCTGAAACGTCGACGTCGTGGTCAAGTCATTGCGATGCAGGCTGTCGCGATAGCTTTTCGACAACTCTTCGGAACGCGCGGCGAGGGAGCGAACTTCGCTCGCCACCACCGCGAAGCCGCGGCCCGCCGGACCCGCTCGCGCCGCTTCGATCGACGCGTTCAGCGACACGATCACCACATGCCGCACAATCGAGGACAGCTCCTGATTCTTCGCGTGCATGTCGTGGTTTTGCGTCATGAGCGAAATCATCTGTTCGTGCCAGCGCTCGAATGTCGCGCCGAGACTCTTCAGGCGCTCGGCCTCGCCGGCGATCTGCCGGGCCTGATGCGCCAACTGGTCTTTGTCCTCGGTGGCCGCTTTCAGCGCGTCACGCAGTTCGTCCGCGCGTGCCGATTGGAGCGCGAGTTCCTCGCGTAGCTGCGTGGTCAACGAATGCAATGCCTGCTCGGCCTGCTCGCACTCGCGAATGGCGGCGCTATGCTGGGCCTGCCCGGCTTCGAGCGTGTCGATCCGCGCTCGCGCTTCGGCGCGCAACTGTGCCGTCAGCTTCGCGCTGTGCAGCTTGTGGGCGGCAAATGCCAGCAACGCGGTCACCGCGCTGCCTGCTGCCGCCGCCAATACGTACTGTTGAATCACAACCGTTCCTTCGAATTCCGTCGCGCCGTACGCCGATGCGGCGTTCAGTCCGCCATCGCGTCGAGTTGCAGTGCGCCGGTTTCGCCACGCGCTTCCACGCCGAGCGTATCGACGGCGACGCTATCCGGCAGGCAAACAATCGTCTGGAACTGACGGAACGCCGCGCCTTTCTGATCGTCGGTAAAGCGCAGCTCGATGCTGCCGTTCGCGCGCTTGAGGAAATCGCGCACGGCGTCCATGCCGACTCCGCGGCCGGACAACTCCGTGACCGTTTCCGCGGTCGAGAAGCCCGGCCGGAAAATGAAATCGGCGACCGCTTCGTCGCTCAGCGTGTCGTTGCTACCAATCCAGCCGCGTTCCATTGCGATACCGCGAATGCGATGGAGCGCGAGGCCGCGGCCGTCATCGCTCAAGGTGATCTGCAACGCGCCGCTGTCCACGCCCACTTCAATGTGGATCGTGCCGGCCGGCTTCTTGCCGTGCTCGCTGCGTGTCTCGGCGGTTTCGATGCCGTGATCCATCGAGTTGCGCAACAGATGCATGAACACATTGTTCAACGTGCCACCGGCCTCGCCACGCAGACGGTAACCGTTGTCGTCGATATGCACGCTCGGCGCGGGCTTGCCCAACTCGCTCGCAAGCGACGGCAGCGAGTCCAGCACGCCGGACAGCGCGTCGCGCACGCTTTCGCTGCCCAGTGCCCGCAGCGTGCGGCGCAGCGCTTCGCGCATGGACTGAAGTTCGTGCAGTTCGCCGGCGTCGGTCTGCTCCAGCATGCTCAGCGTGTGCTGGATATGCTCTTTCGCGACCATCACGTAGTGAGCCGAGTTGCCCGCGTCGTTAAGCTGGCCTTTGCCCTTGCGGCCAAGGCTTTGTTCGTTGATTTTCGCGTAGCTCTCGATCGCTTCGCGCACGCGCGTCAGTTCGCGCATCAGATGCTCCTGATCCCACGAGCGGCCCGCGTCCGGCTGGCGCAGCTCGTGATAGCTCTGTTCCGTTTCGTGAACGACGTTGGTCAGATGCTGCAGGTTATAAGTGCGGGCATTACCCTTGATGGTGTGCATATTGCGGAACAACTCGGCAATCGCCGCGTGATCCGCCGCCGAATGCTTGCGAATGATCCGCTCGTTCTCGCTGATAAAGCCGGCCGAACTCTCGATGAAATGGTGGAACTTCTCTTCACTGACCGCGAGAATTTCGCCGATCATGTCGAGTCGGCGGCGCTGTTCGCTGGCCTCGGCAGCCAGCTTGCGCAATTCGGTGACGTCGCGCACGCAGAGCATCAGGCGCACGATCACGTCGTTTTCATCGGTGATCGCCGACCAGCTCAGGTCGAGAATCTTCACGCGGCCATCGGGCATGCGTCGGGAAATCTCGCCGACCAGCAGATGCTGATTGAACGCGAAGTTGATGCAGTCTTCGCCGAGGCAGGCATGCGCGGCCGCATCGACTTGCGAAAGCGCGTCCGAACCGAGGTCCGTGTCGGCAAAGACGAGATCCATCAAACCGCGCCCGGCAATGTCCTTCGTTTCGAAGATGTCTTCCAGATAGGCCGAGTACTCCGCGTGGATCACGGCGCCGTCGATCACCGTCAGAATGCCCTGCTGCATGTTCTGCAACATCGCCTGAATGTCCGCGGTTTTCTGCTTGAGTTGCGCCGAACTCTCCTGAATCTTCTCGATCATGCCGTTGAAGGCAACGATCGAATGGCCGATTTCATCGAGCCGGCCTACCGGCACGCGCCGCGTGAAATCCTGGCTGGAGGCGATCTCGCTCATCATGGCCTGCATGCGGCTGAGCGGGCGCGTGATCTGACGGTAGAGCAGCGAGCCGATCGAAGTCAGCAGAATGATCGCGATACCCGTGACCGCCGCGATCGCCGTGGTCGTCGTGGCGAGTGTGGCGTTCAACGCGGTAATCGCCTCGTCTTTCTCGCGATTCTTCTCGACGCGCAAGGTCTCGACGATTCCTTCGAGTTCGTCGCGATACTGCGCGACATTGGCGAACAGATAGGCCTGCGCGAGTTCGTTCTTGCCGTCGGCCTTCATTTTGGCCGTCTCGGCGATCGCGGAGAAATAGTTCTCGAGACTGTCTTTAGCTTGCGAAACAAGGCCCTTCTGGGCGTGGCTCGCGGCATCTTTATCCTGCAACGCGAGCGCCTGTTGCAACGAAGCGCGCTTCTTTTTCAGTTCGTCCTGAGCTTGGGCGACCATGTTGGCGTCGGGCGCGTAGACCAGTGTCATCGTGGCGAGTTGCACGTCTTTGACTTGCGACACGAGGTCGGCGGAAGCGAGCGCGCTCGGAACGACGCCTTCGGTTACCTTGCGCACCTCGGCCGCGCTGCCGCGCGTCTGGTAGACAGCGTAGCCGCCAATCGCCGACAAGGCGACGAACATCAGAACAACCAATAGCGTGATGCGATGACGAATAGTCATGTGAACCCCCCGGGGTCTGGCCTTCGCGTCAGCCCTCAATGGGAGCAGCGCGTTTTATGCGAAATATGGTCTGACTTGCAGCGCTGCGGAGTATTGCCCACGCATGTTACTAAGCGATGACTACAGACTTTTAAACCGCATTTAACGCGTCAAATATAATTCTCAAGTTTTCGGATAAAGCGCCGTTAACAAGCGGCTTTTCATTTGCGTTTTTGTCACCGCTGCAAAAGTCCGAGCGTTCAAAGCGTCAGCTAATCGAAGGCAGATGCTTGGACGCTTCGCGCAGACTGAGCGGTGAAATAAGGTCGCGTGAAGCCGACAGAAAGCCGATCACCGCGTCGGGCGCGTGCCACGCGTAATCTCGCAAGGCCCAGCCGATCGCTTTGCGTATAAAGAAGTCGCTTTCCGCGGCCAGCGCACGCGCGTACCCGAACAGACGATCTTCGTCGGTATGCTCGCGCCAGCCGAGTTGATGAATCATCGCAATGCGCCGCACCCATAGTGATTCGTGCTGAAGCGCCGCGTCCATGACGGCCTGCGCCTGTGGCGTCTCGACTCGCGCCGCTTTCAGCACGTCGCCGACTACGCCCGCGAGCGGATCGACCGAATCCCACCACGAAGCCTGTTGCGCAATAGTCAGCAGATGCGCGATGTCGTTGATCCCCAGCGCCTTCCATTTACGCGCCAGCAGATCCGTCGCGACATACTGGAATTCGCGCGCCGGAAGGGTCCATAAAACATGCGCATATGCCAGCAGTTGATCGGCGTTCTCCACCTGCAGCCGCTTGAAAACCGGCAATACCGCTTGCCGCCGCTGCGGCGTCGGCACGCCGATGAATTCGAACTGGTGGCGCATGTACGCGCGCATCGCGAGCGCGCGCTCCGCGTCGGCGTGCGGGGCGAGCGCCGCCTGAATGTCCCTCGCGAAAGCGTCAGGCGTCATTGAGGAAAGCGCTCCACGTGCACTTCGCCGCGCCGGCCAAAATACTGCACCTGGCGTCCCGCGATCCAGACGAAATAACCGATGCATCCCGCAGCCATGGTTCGGCTCACGAACTCCGCGTACTTGACCGCGCCGCTTTGCGCGCCGCGCACGGCCTGGTTGACCGCGTCGGCGTCGAAGGCATTCGCAATCGCGATGTCCGGTAGCGGCAATGCGATCGCGTGCGTCTCGCCGCCGGGCGCATAGTACGTATGCTCGCCGCGACGGTAATCGGTGAAGTACGATTCGACGCCGGCCTCACCGAGCGCGCGCACCACCGAGCCGAAATCGATCGTGCCTTCGTGGGAGCGCTGCGCACAGTCTTCAGCCACGAGGCGGCTGGCTTCATTGAACTTCGCGGACATGTCTATCTCCAGCAGGGTGAGCGTTTACTCAATGGGAACCGCCTTCAGGCCGTGGACGGCGACCACGTTTTTCATTGCGTCGACGATCGCCGTTTTGACAGCAGCGGGCAGGTGACCGAAGAACTCTTCGTCGTTCTGATCGGCCAGTTGCGCGAGTTCGGGCACGAGTTTTAGTCCTTCCGCACTCAGTGCAACGACGTGATTGCGGCGGTCTTCTTCGAGCGTCTCGCGTTCGAGCAGTGCCTTGGCTTCGATCCGTGTGAGCAGCTTCGACACCGCACCCTTGCTCATGCCGGTGCGTGCCGCGAGCGCCGTGGCAGATGTCGGGCCCGAGTCGTAGATCTCGCGCAGCAATACCCATTCGGACACAGTCACGCCGTGGGCTTCGACCTTCATCTGGAAGCCATGCGACACGTGATTCGACACGAAGCGCAGCCAGTAACCGACATGCGCTTCAAGTCCGCTAACAGTTTTCTTTCGATCCGACGCCGTGGGTTGCTTTCGAGCCGGCGCGCGGGTGCTGTTCTTTTGACGAGGACCTTGCATGGGGTAACGCCATCTCCAGGAGCATTGACGGCATATTAGTTTCCTAGGAAACCAATGTCAATATTCGCGGATACCGAGGTTGGCGAAGGCCTGTCATTGCACTCCCGAATTCCCTCACCTTCGGGGTTGAAGTGCGCGGACAGGTTGCCATATTCTCACCTCGACGCATCCCGAATCTTCTCACCTATCGGTTGGCGATCTAGCGACCTGCCGCCGGGCCGCCTTGCTCGCAGTCAGCGCGTATGACCGCAACTCCCTGGAAATCCTCACCTTTTCTTAGGTGCGGATCCGGTGCGCCGGTTGCTCACCTCCTGGAATCACTCACCTTTCAACGCGATCTCCTGGAACTCCTCACCTTGACGCAAGTTTGCGGAGCGTTGAGGTGCTGATCTGCTCCTGGAACGACTCACCTTTGAGCGGATTCGAACGGTCTCCTGGAAAGCTTCACCATTGATGAAAGTGAACAGGATGCGCTTGCGGCAATGTATTAACTACGCCGGCAGCGTCTCTTCCAGCCGCAAGCGTGCGTCTTCCCGAAACCGAAGGTCGTTCCAGACATCGTCGCTAATTTTGAAACCGCTCGAGACTGGACCGAGACTCTCATACGACTCGTGATCCGTCATCGGATCGACCGTTGCGCGCCACACAGGCTTACCGCCTAGCGTTCGCACTTCCAGCTGGTTCTTACCGATTGGGACTGCGTAAAAGCCATCTCGGAAGAGCCACGCGGCATTTTCCGACTTCAGCAACGAGATGGCCATACCCAGCGCGCCGGTTGAACGCGCAAGGTTCGCGTAGTCAAGAAAGTTGAAACCGTTGAATGGATCAAACAATCTTTCCGTCACGAAATGAGTCGCACCAGGCGGCAACAGGGAATCCGGGTTTTGATTGAACGCATACAGCTGTTCGGGCGTGCCGGTCGTGCTATGCAGATAGGAGTTTTTGTTGACGGCGAGCGGTGTGACCTCAGCGCCGCGCTGATCCGTCAGTTTCCACCGTGACCGGTCTCCGGCATCGTAGTCTGTCAGAAACGGCGTAGCCCAGCTAAGGCCCACAGTCAGGTATTTCAGATTCTCTTCATGAACGAGATGGAACGGATTGCTTCCAGCGAGGCGAAAAACACCGTTCAGGTTGCGCGGATCCTTGGGGATCGTGCCGACCGAGAGCGAATCATCACTTTCTACACTCAGGACCTTACTGTAGTTATTCGCAAAGTGGAAACGACCGTCCTCGCCCATGACGAATTGCGTAGTGCTGTTGGGTCGATTGGAGGCGTAGGTCTTGTTGTAGACCCAAACGTTCTTGCCTGCGTCGGCATACAGGATGTACGGATAGTTGCCGCCATACCCCTGCAAGGTCATCGGCCCTGCATAGTCTTTCCCGGCTGACTGGCGGGCCGCCAACTGATGGACTTGCAAGCGGGTATTGAGATAGAACTCGGCCTGCGCCAGATTAGGCTCTTGCCTCGGGGCCGAAAACCGCTTGTATTCGGGTTCATGCCAGGCGGCGCTATCGATCGGAAAGCGGGCGAGCTGAGGTTGCGCTCCCGCAGTCCACGTCCGCCTGTACACGTCCCAACGGAAGGCAGGATTTTCGTGGTAGTGCCATAAGTGCCCTTGTTTCACGTCCTTCGTCTCCCACCAACCCAATATCTGCGTGTTGTCGATGTGGCCCATGGCGGCAAATTCATGGTTTTCCGCGCCGAGAGTGTGTGCGCCGAGGCTCGCGTTCACATTGACCATGTTAGGGGACGGCGCGATAGCATAGATATACCCGTTCTCCGATTGATGGCGCTGGCGGTCGATGGCAACCGCCGATGTTTCGAACGTCCCGAGATAGCCGCCACTGTCTGTTTCCCCCTCGTGGGAGGCAATGTCAAAATTGTGCAGGGACAAATTGACATCGCGCAGCGGTGTAATTGCAGCGTCGAACCCGCCTCTCTTCGCGACTTCGGCCGGTTTGTCCGTTGATGGGCGAAGTAGCACCCACGGATCGGCGGTCAATGTCGAGTCGGTTGAACGTTTGAATTCCAAGCGCTTGTCCACATAAGTCTGGATCGAAGGACGACTGTCCGGCGGTGCGGTTGGCAGGTCCAGGCGCGGGGTGACGAGCTGAACGGTTGGCGCCGACCAGGCCCTTCGCTCTGCGTTGTCCAGACTGATGTCTGCTCTGCGCACCCCGGTAGCCGCGAAATCGGCTTCACGGGCGAACCATGCCGTCGTAGCGCCAATGACTCCGCCTTCGGCGCTGTATCCCCCGTCATAGACGCCACGTATTGCAGCCGACAAATCGTCAAAGTTGTTATACGTATAGGCACCGAAGTTAGGATCGTAAAGCTCGTAGTGATCGCGCGAAATATCCGGACTGTGGTTGAGCCGCTGTACGACGACCGGCCGGCTAGGCTCTCGTCTCGACGTTCCTCCCGCTTCAGCGCTTAACGAAAGATCGATAACCGCGAAGTCGTTGCGCAGAGCCACGGGGCCGCTGTCGCTGTTATACGCTTCGGCGAAGTGTGTTCTCAGTTCACTCAGGAGATCGTCTGCTGTCGTGACGCGATGCATGCCGCTGTGCCGGATGTAGTTCGCCAGAACGCTGGTAGAGGCCGACTGGAAATGGTCGTGAACGTAATTCGAACTGTTGATGAACCGCTGACGTGCATCTGGATCGTTCCGCAAGCTGCGTAGGCTTCCGATGAAAATGCCGAGCGATTGTGCTCTCCCGTCGGCAACGGCCCGTAACGCGGAGGTTGCCAGGCTTTCGTCTGGGCTGCGCAAGCCGGAACGCGCCGCACCGCCCGGAAAAAGCGTATCGAGTGATAGGGCATTCGAAGAGGCTGCATGTCGCTGGTAGATGAGGTTTTCACATTCGGGGATGGGCGGCCCCTTACCGGCAGCTCCCGGTCGCGGGCCGAGGACTGGCGTAGGCGTTCGATTTTCAGACGGTGTCGTCGAATACACCTGCAGTTTGAACGGCGTGACTCGATAGTCGCCTTCCAGCTCGTCGAAAGAGGAGCGCGTCCTGAAGGCGGTTGCCATGAAGCGGTTCAACGCTTGCTCTGTATTACCCCAGTTTGCATATTCGAATGCGCCATTGTTGGGATCGAAAATCGTATAGCGATTGCCGACTCCTCTCTGGATGAGAATGGCGTGCCCATAGTCCCTTCTATCCGTTGGCGACTCCAGACTCAGCTGGACGTACGCGATATCGTTGGGATGGCGCAGCAAATTCTGTGTCTGGTGATTGAATAAATCGATGCGGTAATTGCGGTCTCTAACGCCGGCGAACGTAATGGGTGGCTGCGGCGCATAGCGGCTTAGGCCAAGTTTGGCGCCACCGGTCTGGAAGTTTGTGATGCGACCGAACATCTCCCTTCGCGAGACGGCGTTACGGGTGTCCGCGCGCATGGCTCGCACCGCTGAGATGAGCGTCGATTCACGCTGACCGGGCAATCCGGGTGTCGTCGGCTGATCGCTCGTGCCGCGATCGAGCCGGCGGATGGCTTCCCGGACCATGCCATCACATAGGCCGCCGCTCGCCTGATTTCGACTTTCTTTATATTCGGGCTGCGCGAAGCCTTCGGAGGCAATGCTGCCTTCCTTCAATGCGTCGCCGCCAAGATCCCTGATGCATTTGCTGAGAACCGGGCCGCGTTTGACCCGCGGGCCGCCGTCGTCGTTTGGGACTGCGAGATTGGGTGCGGCAGGCGCGGCGCGCCCCGCGCGGTAGCCGTTTCTGGCTTCGTCATTCCCAATTGAGCGCTCGCTGCCAGTGAACCATGTCCTCGCATCGTGAAAGGCGGACGCTTGCTGTCGAGCGTGGCGATTCATGCGGTGTTTCGTCATGAGGTCCGCTCGAGGAACGTCGCCAGCGCAATAGTCCGACCGCGCATTGCGAGGCCCACCTGGACTTTTCGAGGAGGGCTGCGGATGGTTACCTGTGTTACGTGGCTTTTCCTGCAAGGATTTGCAGGCATTGGCGACTGCGGCATTTGCGCTCGCGGGCTGGGCACGCGGTTGCGTGCTGCTGGGTCGAGTAGCGTCTGAACTGGACGCGGCGTTGGCCGCGTCCTGCTCCTCGTTCGGAAGCTCGCAGTAGCGACAGGGGACGCAATTCGGGCTTGAACCGGAGACGCGCATGATTGATGCTCCAGGAGGTGGAATACCAAACGGGCTATCTCGCGGAATACGAGAACCCTGCGGCTGATCGTAGCAACGACGGTTTCCACCTTGTGGTACGCGGATATGGCTTACCGCGTTCATCGTGGCCGTCTGAAGCATCGACTGTCAGGGTGGCTCTGCCTGTGTCGTGGTGAACTCACCTGCTGGTGTTTCTCGCCTTTTTGCTGGCGATCTCCTGGAACGTCTCACCTTTGCCGGATTGACAAAGGCTTATTCCGGCGTGCTCTGTTCGGCGATTTTCCGGATTGCCCAAAAGTGCGGTCGCTCGTTATTTGTCCAGGTGACGTTCCGTGTCAGAACTTCACCTTCAACTGAAACCCGATCGTAAACGGAAGATTGTCCGACGGGATGGGCGGAATCACAATGAAGTTCGCGCCCACGCGCTTGTATTCGAGCATGACGATCGGTGCGACGACCGGTCCGATCGTATGATCGCGGCCCAAACCCCAATTGCCGTAGTTATAGCCCGAGATGATCCCGCCGATCGCCGCGATCCGCACGATGCCCCAATGCGCGAACTCCGGCGCCCACACACCGCCGCCATAATAAGAAGGCCGGCGCAGCGAATTGCGAAAGCCGCCGGCAGTCAACGCCCATTGATTATTGAGCCAGCATTCGACACCGAGGCCCGGATTGAACTGTTCGAAATGGGTGTTCGGGTCAGGGTTGATGTGATACGAACCCAGCATGGCGTCGACCCACACGCCACCCTCGCACCAGTTGCCCGCATGCGCGGCGGACGCCGCGGCAAGGCTCGCTACAAGCGCAATGGCCGCGCGTCGGATGTTCTTCTTGATCTGCCGAAAATGCATGTCCTCTCCGCCACCGGTCGAGCGCCGGCGTCATCTGTGTTCTGGGTAGGGTTGCTTGCCGTCCGTCGCGCACTGTACCTCAACCCTTCAGCACGATGTTGAGGACACGCTCGGGCGCCCGGGCACGAGACGTGCCCGTTAGCGCAGACGCAACCATAGCCGAGAACCGATGTCGGAGCGGTGAACGCGCATTGGGCGTTCGCCTGTCGGGTCAAAGACCGAGATCGGACAGACCCGGGTGATCGTCAGGACGGCGGCCAAGCGGCCAATGAAAAAGACGGTCCGCTTCGCGGATCGGCATATCGTTGATGCTGGCATGACGGCGGGCCATCAGTCCATGCTCGTTGAACTCCCAGTTCTCGTTACCGTACGAACGGAACCAGTTGTTCGAATCGTCGTGCCATTCATAGGCAAAGCGCACGGCAATGCGGTTATCGGTAAACGCCCACAGTTCCTTGATCAACCGGTAGTCGAGTTCCCTCGCCCATTTGCGGCGCAGTAAAGCGACAATCTCCGCGCGGCCATGCGTGAACTCAGCACGGTTGCGCCATACGCTGTCCTGCGTGTAGACGAGCGACACACGCTCGGGATCGCGGGTGTTCCAGCCGTCTTCCGCGCCGCGCACTTTCTGGATCGCGGTTTCACGTGTGAACGGTGGCAGCGGCGGGCGGGTTTCGATCGGGTCGGCCATGATGGTTCCTCAGTCAGGTTGCGGTTCGCCGGGATGGCGGTCGTTTGCTTGGCGGTGTAACTGGCTCGCTCGCACATTGCGCGTCGAGCAGGACTTCGGCTGCAGCTTGTGCGTCGAGCGCCGCATCGGGCTCGCCGCTTACCAGCGCGACGGCGATTGCGCCGTCGAGCAGGATCAACCATTGACGCGACAGGCGCGCGACGCGGCGGGCGTCCATGCCCGACTCCGCCGCGAATTCGTCGCATTCGGTTCGCACGAACGCCAGCAGGCGTTCTTTGTGATGGCGCGCGACGATCCGGATCGGGTCCTCCGCGGAAGCGATTTCACCGGACGCATTCAAGAACGCGCAACCGTGAAAATTCTCCGATGCAAACCATTCGCGCAGCACCTCGAACATGCCGAGCAGGCGTTTGCGTGCCGTCTTGCCGTGCCGCTGCGTGCCGGTGATAAACCAGTTCATCCAGCGTTCGTCGCGCCGGTCGAGCGCGGCCGCCACGAGCGCGTCTTTCGATTCGAAATGCGTGTAAAAGCTCTTACGCGCCGTACCGGACTGTTTGACGATCGCGTCCACGCCGGTGGCATGAATCCCGCCGGCGTAGATCAACGCTTCAGCCGCATCCAGCAGCCGCTCGCGCGCACTGCCGGGCGAGATTGATTCAGTGTGAGTGTCAGTAGCCATGAACGAAGGGTAGAACGATCATTCTCCTTCGTCAAGACTTTTGTGTTTTTGCGGCGTGAGAGCGCGAACTGCTATCGTGAGCGGGATCGGTCAACGGGAACGAACTTCATGAGCACACTGAGTCTGCGCGCCGCGTTCGTGCGCGCGTTGCTGAGCGCAACGTTGTTAACGGCAATGGCTTGCACGCCTGTGCAAGTGCTTACGCATTCGGTCAGCCAGAACGAAGCGCGTGTGCCGCCCGGCCGTTATGAAATCGATCCGGATCACTGCAGCATTACCTTCGACATCGATCACTTCAAGTATTCACGCTTTACGGCGCGGTTCGATCGCAAGAAGGGGGAGCTCGACTGGAACGAAGGCGGTCTGGACAAGAGCACGACGTCGGTCACGATCGACGCCGCGAGCATCGATACGAATGTGCCTCTGCTCGACAAAATGGTGAAGAGCGCCAGCTTGCTCGACGTGGAGCGCTATCCGGAGATCCGTTTCGTCAGCACGCGTTTTGAGCGCACCGGCGAATCGCGCGGCACGTTGACCGGTGATCTGACAATTCACGGCGTCACGCAAACAGTCACGCTCGACGTCACCTTCAACGGTTTTGCGCCGGATCCGCTCACGAAAAAAGACACGCTCGGTTTTTCCGCCGAGGGCCATTTCAGCCGCGCCAAGTTCGGTCTGGCGACATGGTATCCGGCTGTCGGCGACGATGTTCACGTGCGCATTCAGGCCGAATTCGTTAAAACGCCCGCAGGCGGGTGAGCGCGGTGCGGGCGTTGGGCGGGACGTTTTTGCTGCTAGCAGCGATTGCGCGCTGACGCGTGTCGGCGTACTAACTCACGCGGCAGTCCAATCGAGAATCACCTTGCCGCTCTCACCTGAGAGCATCGTGGCGAACGCTTCCCGATAGTCGTCGACCTTGAAATGGTGCGTGAGGATCGGCGAGAGATCCAGACCGCTTTGCAGCATGGCGACCATCTTGTACCAGGTCTCGAACATCTCGCGCCCATAAATGCCCTTGATTTCGAGGCCTTTAAAGATCACCTGAGTCCAGTCGATCGCGGTCTGCGCGGGCGGAATGCCGAGCAGCGCGATCTTGCCGCCGTGGTTCATCGCTTCGAGCATGCCGGTAAACGCGCTCGGCACGCCGGACATTTCCAGCCCGACGTCGAAACCTTCCGTCATGTGCAGGTCCGCCATCACGTCGCGCAACGATTCGCGCGAAACGTTGACTGCACGCGTCGCGCCCATCTTGCGCGCGAGTTCGAGGCGATAATCGTTGACGTCGGTAATCACGACATTGCGCGCGCCGACATGTTTGGCGATCGCCACCGCCATGATTCCAATGGGTCCGGCGCCGGTAATCAACACATCTTCGCCGACCAGATTGAACGACAGAGCTGTGTGCGTAGCATTGCCGAACGGATCGAAAATGGCGGCGAGGTCGTCGGAAATCTCAGGCGGAATCTTGAACGCGTTGAAAGCCGGAATCACCAGATACTCGGCGAACGCGCCTTCACGATTCACGCCCACGCCCACCGTATTGCGGCACAAATGTCGGCGGCCTGCTCGACAATTACGGCAGAAGCCACACGTGATATGTCCTTCGCCCGACACGCGATCGCCAATCGCAAAGCCGCGCACTTCCTGGCCCATCTCGACGATTTCACCGACATATTCGTGGCCGACATGCATCGGCACAGGAATCGTTTTCTGCGCCCAGTCGTCCCACTTCCAGATGTGAATGTCCGTGCCGCAAATCGCAGTGCGCGTGATGCGGATCATCACGTCGTTATGGCCGACTTCGGGTTTCTTGACGTCCGTGAGCGTGAGGCCCGGAGCGCGTTCGAGTTTTGCCAATGCTTTCATGTGCGCCTCCGTATCAGATCACACCGAGTTCACGGCCGACGCGCGCGAATGCATCCACCGCCCGGTCGATCTGCTCGCGCGTATGCGCGGAGCTCATCTGCGTGCGAATGCGCGCGCGGCCTTTCGGCACCACCGGGAACGAAAAGCCGATCACGTAGACGCCTTCCTTCAGAAGCGCATCGGCCATTTTCGAAGCCAGTTGCGCGTCGCCGAGCATGACCGGAATGATCGGATGTTCGCCGGGCACGAGCGTGAAGCCGAGCGCGCTCATCTTGCCGCGAAAGTGAGCGCCGTTTTCGCGCACGCGTGCGCGCAGTTGCGCGCCTTCCTCGCTGGCCAGCAGTTCGAGCACCTTGAGCGATGCGGCCGCAATGCTCGGCGTCAGCGTGTTCGAGAACAGATAAGGACGTGAGCGCTGCCGGAGCAACTCGACGATGTCTTTGCGCGCGGCCACATAGCCGCCCGAAGCGCCGCCCAATGCCTTGCCCAGCGTACCGGTGATGATATCGACGCGCGACAGCACGCCGCAATGTTCCGGCGTGCCCCGCCCGTGTTCGCCGACAAAACCCACCGCGTGCGAGTCGTCGACCATCACGAGCGCGCCGTAACGGTCGGCCAGATCGCAGATGCCGGGGAGGTCGGCGATGATGCCGTCCATGGAGAACACGCCGTCGGTGGCGATCAGCTTGAAGCGCGCGCCAGCAGCGTCCGCTTCGATCAGTTTCGCTTCGAGATCGGCAAGATCGTTGTTCTTGTAGCGAAAGCGCTTCGCCTTGGAAAGCCGCACACCGTCGATGATGCTCGCGTGGTTCAACTCGTCGCTGATGATCGCGTCGTTTTCGTCGAGCAAGGTTTCGAACAGGCCGCCATTCGCATCGAAGCAACTGGAGTAAAGAATGCAGTCGTCGGTTTGCAGAAACGCGGCAAGCGCTTTTTCCAGATCCTTGTGCACGGTTTGCGTGCCGCAAATGAAGCGCACCGACGCCATGCCGAAGCCGTCGGTATCCAAACCTTGCTTGGCGGCGTCGATCAATCGTGCGTCGTCGGCGAGGCCCAGATAGTTGTTCGCGCAGAAGTTCAGCACGGACGTGCCGTTGGCAAGACGGATGTCAGCCGATTGCGGGCTGGCAATCACGCGCTCGTTCTTGTAAAAACCGTCAGCGCGAATCTGCTCGAGGGTGTCGCGCAAATGGGCGAGGTAAAGGTCACGCATGAACCAGACTCCTGAAATGGGTGAAAGCGCCCGTGTCAGCGTGTTCGGCATGTGCGACCACGGAGCGGCCTGTTATAGTCGGCTGTCAGTTTTATCGGATATTTTCGTTTTTCCGAACTAAAATCCGGTATGTCGAACAACTCTAAACGATGGGTCAGGAAATGGCAAGTTCGGGTATCCGCCGCGCCGCGGCCAACGCGGCACCCGCCTCAAGCGCAACCGCGGTCCCCGCAATCGCGGCGCCGCCGCGCGTCGGCGAGCAGATTCAGCGCTTACGCGCCGAACGGCGCATGACGCTCGACGACCTGTCGCGCGCAGCCGGTGTGTCGAAATCGATGCTCTCGGAGATCGAGCGCGATAAGGCCAATCCGACCATTGCGGTCGCCTGGCGCCTGACTAACGCGCTCGGCGTCAGCCTCGATTCGCTGTTCGCGCCGCAAAAGACGCCGGAAGCGATCGCCGTCTCCGGTCCGCACGAGATTCCCACCTTGAGCGGGCACGATGCCAAGTATCAGTTGCGCGTGTGGGGGCCGATCGATCTCGCCGGCAAGTTCGAGTGGTATGAATTGACGCTGCAGCCGGGCGGGGCGTTGGCTTCGAACGCGCACGAACCCGGCACGCGCGAGCATCTGACCGTGCTGCACGGATCGATCGAGATAGAGGCGGCCGGCACGACGAAACGGCTCAAGGCGGCGGACACCGCGCGCTATGTCGCCGACGAACCGCATGCTATCCGCAACGCCGGCAAGGGCGAGGCGAAGGCGCTGCTCGTCGTGATACACGGCTGATCGTCAGGCAGTCAGGCGCGCCGTGACTAGCAGTTGGCGGAATCGGGACTTCAGACAAGGTTGCATCGAGCACTGTATATTTGTACAGTACAGGGTATCGATTGGAGCCGATAATGAACAACCTGATAACCGACTCGACCGACCATGCTCTGGCCGCGCTGCGCTATCAAACCGCAGCGCGCGATCTCGAACGCATCGTGCGCAACATTGCCGCGCGCTACATCGTGCAGGAGGTGCCGCTCACATGGCGGTTGCTGCATGCCATCGAAGCCGAAGCGCTCGCCGATCTCGGGTTCGCCAGCCGGCACGATGCGTTGATGCTGGGACTCTTTCAGCGGCCATCCGATCTGCCTTATCCGGAAACGGATGAGGCAGTCGACTTTGGTACCTCCACGGCATTGCCGGCGGTTTTCGCGTTCGCAGTGAGCGCCTATGAAGAGGCGGCACGCCGCGCTGCACAACCGTCACCGCAGAATGCGCCTCTCAAGCGCGCACGCGCCTGGGGCGACTAAAGGCTGCATCTCCATCCGTTGCCACCTACAATAGGTGCAACTAACGGAAATATAAGCTCATGTCTCCCCCTCATCTGACTGACCCTGTACCTCGTCCGGCGCCTTCCACGGATCTGTTCGATCAACAACGTGAAGACTGGCGACGTGACCCGCAAATCGCTTTCGACGCATGGCTTGCCAACCAGCATTTTCGGCGTTCT
The DNA here is from genome assembly GCF_046026435.1 of Paraburkholderia sp. RL17-381-BIF-C. Classification (NCBI taxonomy): domain Bacteria; kingdom Pseudomonadati; phylum Pseudomonadota; class Betaproteobacteria; order Burkholderiales; family Burkholderiaceae; genus Paraburkholderia; species Paraburkholderia sp. RL17-381-BIF-C. The sequence goes on from NZ_JARESX010000102.1 coordinate 18,197, forward strand.
TCCGCTGAAGTCTATCAGGCGCAGTGGGGGCTTTTTCTCGATTGGCTGGGCATGCGCCAGAAGAGTCTGGCCACGGTCGATGCTCACACGATTGCCGAATTCGTCGCCGGGCTCGACGTACGAAAGACTCAGCGCGTACGCTATTTGCGACTGATCGAACGCGTACTCGATCATGTGCGGGAAATCGAATCGGCTTCGACCAATCCGGCGCGCTTCATTGCTCAGGATAGCGAAGCAGCGTGGCGCAACGCGCGCGATAACGAGCCGACTGGCTTTCTCAGCCACGCCGAACGAACCGCGTTGATTGCACATCTGTTTTCACCATTGCCGAATCTGTCCGTGGCGCAGCGTTGGCGAGAGCGGCGCGACCGTGCGTTGATCGCCGTTTTTTTAGGTGGTGGATTGAAAACCGGAGAAGCCGCTTCGCTTACGGTTAGTTGCGTGATTGTTGGCTCGCCCTGGGTGACGATCGAGTCCCCGAATCCCATGCTCACGCGGCGCACACGGCTCGCACCGTTCGCCGCAGCGATTCTCGATGCATGGCTCGCCGAAAGGCGTCTTTCGGATTTGGCCGGCAATCTGGTTTTTCCGGCATCGCCCTCTGGAAGGCCAATGCATAAAGCCACCATGCTGCGCGCGGTGGACGCCTTGATCGATGGCGCGGGAATTGCCGCATCGAGGGCGTCGCGAGCCAGTCCGCAGACATTGCGCAACACTTTTGCGGCGGATCTCTTCGAGAGCGGGGTCGAGGCGGAACTGGTCGGGCAATGGCTGGGATTTGTGCAGGCGGTGTCAGCAAACCGGCTGTATCGCGCATGGCAAAACTGGGTGGATCAGCAGGATTCCCCTGCGGCGGATATTCCGGATCCGGCCGTTCCTCCGTTGGCCGCACCTAGGCGTGACGGGCGTTTGATGAGGAAAAGGGGAGCTGGCGAGTCCTGAAGTTCCTCACCTTTCGAGTCCCGAATTTCCTCACCTTTGCCGCCTTATCCGCTATTGCGGCGCGTTAAACGTCATGCGGAGGCCGGAACCGCTCCGCTCGACTGAAACCGGCGAACCGCCTCCAGCCTTGATTCGCCGAGGCCCGACGAGTGATCGCACTCGGGACATTGCAGCTCGAAACGGTGATCCACTTGCGACAACTCCGGCTCACCTTCTTCGCATTTGGGGCATCGCAGCGGCAGGGCCACATGACCGTCCGCTGCGGTGCCGATCATTCTCAATTCGTCGTCCGTCAGCCGGCCAGCTTCGACCAGTGAGCAGAGTAGGCTGGCGATTGCGGGATCAATACCTTGCTGGCCGCGTAAAACTTCTACCTCTTTTGTCAACGCATCGACTTCGTCGGATTGCTCGCGCAGTTGGGCGTCGAGTCGGTCGCCGCGCGCCTTGGCCGACGCGATCTGCTGAATAAATTCAAATTCTTTGCGACTCGCGTCGCGGAGACCGGACTGGTAGGTGGCCGCCATGCTGCGCAACGAATCGAGTTCGACCAACATCGGTTTGACGCGCCGCTCGGCTTCAGCCACTGCATCCTTGATCTGCTGCGCATAGTGTTCCGTGCTTTGGCGTAGTTCGACGTGCAATGCGTCGATCCGGTCCCGCAGCGTCGCATTGGTCGCGAATTCGTTGTCGAGACGTTGACGAAGCGCTTCGTTTTCTTGATCGAGCCGGCGCACTGTTGCCTGTAACCCCTCTTGGTGAGCATTGCCGTGCGTGGTCGCGCTCGATAACTCGGTCTCGAGGGCGCGAGCGCGCTCCCAGCCTGCCTCCGCTCGAAGTTCGCTGCGCTTGATCGCGTCTTCGGATGCTTGCTGGCGAATTTCCGCTTCTCGAGCACGCTGATCGGCCGCGGCGATTTGCGCCCGCATTTCCTCACGTTCTTCGGCGAGTGTCGCACGGGCGTGTGTGACGGCTTCTTCGAAAAGTGCGCCGAGTAATTCACCGGCACGGTCTTCCAATGCTTTGGGGATAGCGCCGGCGCCAACTTTCACGCGCGACACATTTCGGATGCGTTCCCAGAAGTGGTCGATGTCTTTTGGGATATCGCTCGCGCTGCCGGTCTGGGTCAGATCGCGAACCGCTGCCATGGATGGGCGAATGCCCAGATCAAAAAAGAGTCGCTTGCACGCATGTAGCGAAAGATCTTGCCGACGAGCCCCGTTGGCGCGCAGCGCTTCAAGCTCGCTCCGAATGGTTTGCCGTTCCTGATCCAGATTCATGTATACCTCGAT
>NZ_JARESX010000103.1:0-20135 GCF_046026435.1 Paraburkholderia sp. RL17-381-BIF-C
TTGCGCCGATAGACTGGCTCGCTTTGTAGCCTGTGCGATATTCCACTTCTGAGTAGCGGAGACCTGTAAATGAGTGTTGGCGAATGAGGTATTGCGACGCGCAATCACCCGACGACCAGGCGGCGCCAATCAGGCTTCAGGAAGACTCCGCGTCTGCGGCATTGCGCGACGCGCACAGGCGCCATGCGGTCTTCGGCGCAGCGGCGGTCTCGACGGCATGGCGCCACCAGCGTTCGCCGCGATGCGGGGCGCTCAGATCCAGCCGCTCGCCCATGCCGGGCGTCGAGAGCGCGACACCATGCACGAGAGCGAGGCCGCTCACCCTTTCGAACGGCTCCTGCCAGTGGTGCATCGCGAGGTCGAACGTGCCGTTGTGAATGGGCACGAGCCAGCGGCCGCGCAGATCGATGTGCGCCTGCACGGTTTCTTCGGGCTGCATATGAACGTACGGCCACTGTGGGTCGTATGCGCCGGTCTCGACCAGCGTGACGTCGAATGGTCCAAGGCGCTCGCCGATCGTCCTGAAGCCGTCGAAGTAGCCGGTGTCGCCGCTGAAGAAAACACGCAGATCATCGTCGACGATCACCCACGACGCCCATAACGTGCTGTTGCCGTCGAACAGGCTACGGCCGGAAAAGTGCTGCGCGGGCGTCGCGGTGAACTGCATGCCACCCATCTCCGTGCCTTGCCACCAGTCGAGCTGCCGTACTTTCTCAGCGTCGATGCCCCATTCGATCAACCGGTCACCCACGCCGAGCGGTGTCAGAAACACACCGGTGCTCTGCGCGAGCGAGAGCACGGTTTCGCGATCCAGATGGTCGTAGTGATCGTGTGACAGGATCACGCCTCGTAGCGGCGGCAAATCGGCCAGCGCGATCGGCGGCGCATGGAAGCGCTTCGGGCCCAGATTCCGGAATGGCGACGCACGCTCGGCAAAAACGGGATCGGTCAGCCAGAACTGGCCGCGCAGCTTCAGCAGCATCGTCGAGTGGCCGAGCCGGTAGAGGCTGCGGTCGGGCGCCTCGTCGAGCTGCGAACGCGTCAGCGCGCCCACAGGCAACGCGACCGTCGGCACCGTGCCGCGCGGTTTGTTGAACAGCAGGTTCCACGCGATCCCAAGCGTCTTGCGCAGGCCTTCGACGGGACGCGGCTTGACGTTGCGAAAACGTTCACCGTCGTGCTGCGGTGAGTGGCTGGACAACGCGCGGCCGCGTTTCGCGGCGGTAACGCCGAGCACGCGGCTGACAAAGGCGGGGAGCGACGTCATGAGATAGGCGGTCCAAAGAAAAATGTACACTCGGCAGTGTAGTTTATTTTCGAGAAAAGTAAACTGCCCGGTGTAAAATCCGCTCATGGATTCAAGTGACACCCCTCAACGCCTGACAGACCGCAAACGTGCCGCCATTGTCGGCGCCGCGATCGAGGAATTCCTCGCGGCCGGTTACGACGCGACCAGCATGGACCGTATCGCCGCCCGCGCGAACGTCTCGAAACGTACGGTCTATAACCATTTCCCAAGCAAGGAAGCCCTTTTCGCGGCGATTCTTCATCGGCTTTGGGACGCGAGCCAGCAGGGCGACGCGCCCGCCTACCGTGCCGACGAACCATTGCGCACACAGTTGCTCGACCTGTTGGGCCGCAAGCTGCGGCTGCTAAACGACGAGTCTTTTCTGTCGCTTGCACGCGTGGCAATAGCGGCCGGAATTCATTCGCCGGAACGCGCGCGGGATATGGTCGCCCGCCTCGGTGAACGCGAAGAAGACCTGACCGTGTGGGTCCGGGCGGCCGCCGCGGACGGCCGTCTCAAGACCGACGACCCGCTTTTCGCGGCGCTGCAGTTGCAGGTGTTGGTGAAGGGCTTTGCATTCTGGCCGCAGGTGACGATGGGCCAGGCGCCGCTCGGCGAACAGGAGCAAAGTCAGCTCGCGGAATCAGTCGCTGACCTGTTCCTCGCGCGCTATGCGTGAGCCGGCGTCCGGGATTCGCGATTCGAACTTCACATGCCGCGAACTGGTGTAGGCCACGAAGCGCAGCCTGTTCACGTGGACGATCTCTTCAATCGAGGTCCCGGACGCCGCCCGGAATTTCACGTGCGTGTAATCGATGCGCCGCCATCCACTAGCGAAGCAGTGCCGGTCACGAAAGACGAGTCGTCGGACGCCAGATAGAGCACCGAACGGGCAAGTTCCTCCGGCCGCGCAACCCGCTTGAGCGCATGCAACGCGGTGACGAACGCTTGTGACTCGGCCGTATCGTTCATGTCGCGATACATTGGTGTATCCACGGCGCCGGGCAGAATCGCGTTGACGCGCACGCCTTGCGGGCCGTACTCGGCAGCGAGCGCCTGCGTCAGCCCAATCAGTCCGGCTTTGCTCGCAGCGTAGGCCGCGGTGCCGGGGAACGCGAATGAATACCCGACGAACGTCGACGTAAAGATGATCGATCCGCCGCCTTGCTTCACCATTTCGGGGATCTGGTGCTTCGCGCCCAGAAACGCACTCGTCAGATTGGTCGCCAATGCCGCCGACCAGCCAGCCTCCGACACGCCTGTGCTCGGGCCCATTTCGCCCAGCGTGCCGGCGTTGTTATAGGCAATGTCGAGCCGGCCAAAGCGGCTGACGGCGAGCGCCACCAGCGCTTTTGCGAAGTCCTCCGACTGCACGTCGCCCGCCAGGAAAGCGGCTTCACCACCCGCGTCGGCAATCTCAGCAGCGAGCGTTTCAAGTTCAGCTTCGCGGCGCGCCGCGATCACCACTTTCGCACCTTCCGCAGCGAATAGTTTTGCGGTGGCCCGGCCAATTCCCGCGCTGGCACCGGTCACGATGGCGACTTTTCCATTCAAGCGTTGCATGTTCAATCTCCTGCAGCAGTTTGTCGACCGAGGCCGAATACCTCGGTCCGTGGAAAGCACTATAGGCTTCAGCCATGCATGCAGAAAGGCGCAAAACATAGGTATATCATTCAGCAATTATGAATGATCGGGAACCGACATGGACCGGCTGCGCGCTTTTGAAGTCTTCGTGACCGTGGTGAGCCGAGGCAGCTTCACGCGAGCGGCCGATGTGCTCGAAACCTCGCCCGCCAACGTGACCCGCTACGTGAATGAGTTGGAGGCGCATCTCGGCACGCGCCTGCTGAATCGCACATCACGCAAACTCTCGCTCACAGAGGGCGGCGAGACCTTTTACTCACGCTGCAAATCCATTCTCGACGACGTCGCCGAGACCGAGGGGCTCGTGTCGTCCGCGTCGATCGAACCGCGCGGCCGGCTGCGCATCAATGCGCCTGTGAGTTTTGGGATTCTGCACCTGGCGCCGCTATGGCCCGAGTTCATGCGGAAATATCCCGAAGTGGAGCTCGACGTCTCGCTGATCGACCGCGTCGTCGATATTGTCGACGAAGGTTACGACCTCGCCATTCGCATCTCACGCGCCGGCTCGACTAACTACGCAGCCCGCAAGCTTGCGACATCCACCAACATTCTGTGTGCGTCGCCGGCTTACCTCGCGCGTTACGGATATCCCGCAGCGCCCGCGGACCTGAACGAGCATCGATGCATCGGCTACTCGTATGCGGCCACCGGCGACGAGTGGCAACTGATCGACAGAAATGGCAAGGCTCACATCGTGAAGGTCAACTGCCACATGCGCACCAACAATGGCGACACAGCGCGTGCTGCCGCGCTTGCCGGGCAAGGCGTGATCTGGCAGCCCACGTTTCTGGTCGGCAACGACCTGCGTGCCAGCCATCTCGTTCGGGTCTTGCCTGAGTATCGTCTGCCTGACATCGACGTACAAGCGTTGTACCCGAGTCGTCGACACATTAGCGCCAAGATGCGCGCGTTGATCGATTTCCTCGTCGATGCATTCGGCGGAACGCCTCCGTGGGATCGGCCCGACCACGCGTGAGCGCGTGTCGCCGCGGCGACGAATCGAAAGGCGCCTGGAAAACTGCGTCCAGCGCGCGCCGACATTGCCGTTGACGCTGCGTATGAACTGTCCGCGCTTTGGAAGCGAACGTTACTCCGGCTTCCCGTCATGATCGCCGATCGGTCTGATTGGCCAGTCCGTCCAGCGGTCCGCGCGCGTCAGTTCGTACGCTTCATTTAGCGGATATCGGATACGGTTGTCTTCGCGCGGGCGCTCGCCGATCACCATCAGCCTGACTTCGTCGGCAGTGTTGTTGATGAACGTGTGGCAGATACCGGTGCCGGCCGGAAACGCAACCGAGTCGCCTTCGACAAGAGCGTGCAGAACGCCGTCGATCCAGACATCGGGCTTGCCTTGAAGCACGTAGACAAACTCTTGCTCGGTACTTTCAGCATGCGGATATGAAGTGCGCCGACCCGGCAAGAGCCTGACATGATGTATGCCGATCCGCGTAATACCCATCGCGGCGGAGAGGGGCGCGTCGAGTCCCATCGGCTCGGAGTCACCCCGATAGCAATGCGCATGCGGCTCTTCCAGTTCGGTCCAGTGCTTGATGAAATCCGGGCGACTCATCGCTTGTTCTCCTTGGTGACGAAAAACGATGATAGCGGGTTACAGAGAGAACGAACGACGCACGATCCTCGCGCGGTGGCCTTCAATGCCTGAAGCAATCCCCGCCTTTGCTGTTCAGAGGAACGGCTTGGCGGGGTTTGATCAGTTGTCTTCAGCTAAAGCCAGAGCTATCGACCCGCTCGATAACGTGCGGTCCGGCCAGCGCAGCCACGGCTGCCGCTGCGGATTGCGACAGAGCCCCTCGGCGCGCCGACCATGACGGGTCGACTAAAAACGGTGCCTCAGCCCCAAGGCGGCGACGAACTGGTTCGCGCCGGACGCGCGCGAGAAGTTCGAGATCTGCGCGCCCTGAATCCCGGTTCCTTGCAGTTGGTTGGCGCGTTGATAGATGGCTTCCGTATAGACGTCGGTGCTGGGCGACAGGAAGTAGGTGTTGACGATGCCGGCCTGATGCCACTTCGGATAGCGCACGCCCGTCGGCGTGGCGAAACGGCCGAGCGTGAATGTATAGGCAGCCGAAATATCCCACCTCGGAGTGACGGCGTAGCGCACGTTGATTTCGACGTTGTCGAAGCGCACGTCGTCGCCGGGCAGGCTGATAGCGGTATCGGCCACGTTGTTGATCGACGAGGCTTTGTCCAGCCGCGTTTCGCTCAATATGAGGCCGACCGCCGTTTGAGTGAAATGATAAAGGCCGCCCGCCGCCCAGGTGCGCTGCCGCTCCGCGTTGAACGGCGCGCCGGCCGGTTCGGCGCCGTTCGTATTGGCCGTCGCGAGGTTCGATGCGTTATTGAATTGAAAGTAGCCCGCACCGAGGTCCAGATTGGTGTACTGATACCCGAGACCAAAACTGTAGCCACGGTTATCCGCGAAGCCGCCCGCTTCGTTCGAGAAGCCATATAGCGCGCCGAGCTTCAGTCCACCCAGCAACACCGGACTCGTGTATTTGACCGAATTGTTCGTGCGTGTGTAATTGTCGAGGTTGTCGTTGTCGAAAACGTGCGCGAAAGCGGTACCGCCGTATCGTGTGCCGCCCAGCGCGAACGGCTCGACGAACTGAACGACTTCGTCGAACTGACGACCGAATGTGAGCGTGCCTGTCGACTGCGAAGCAAGTCCCATCCACGACTGAAAACCAAACAGGCGGCCCTGTTGCGCGGCGGTGCCGTTCATCACGTTAAAGCCGTTGGTCAGCGTGAAAATCGCGCTGAGATCGCTGGAGATCTGCTCGTTGCCGGACAATGCCCATCGGCTGATGTTGATGTCGCCATTCTTCGCCTGCCAGGCACTTCGATGACCATTCGCGTTGCCCGCGTCGCTGACGTAGGCGAGACCCGCGTCGACCGATCCTGACAGGCGCACCGAGTTTTGTGCGTGCACGGCCGGACTGGCGAACGCGAGCAAAACGCTCGTTATCCGAATTTTCATCTTCAACTTTCTTTTATTCATATATTAATCTGATGCTTTGCGAGGGGTTGCGATATATGTCGATATATGTCGATATGCCGGCAGGAGACGATTAATGCGCGCATTGTGTGGATTGCATTTTCCATTTCCTGAAAATGCTTTCATGCACCTGGCTGCAGGCCGAATGTTGTGCGGTCTGATCGTGTAAGCGGCTGCTTGCCGGGATTAGGGAGCTGCGTGCGTCCACGTCCATGGCTCGACGCGTGACGCAGGCATATAGTCGGCGTACGTGCCGGGGCCGATAAAGCGTATTTTCAGGAAGAGACTGTTATGGATAGCTCAACGTCGGCGTATGCGCCCCGGGCGTAACGAACCTCGGTCCATCGGGTTAGTCGAGATTACTAAATCACTATTTATTGGTTGACGGCTCTTTGCCGGAATGGCGTCCGATTAATGATTCGACTCCGATCTGCCGAATTGGAAAAAATGAAGTTAACACGCGTGATTCAATAGGCGATAGCGTGCTAACTCAAACGGCCTTTCAGCGCATGAGTCAGGTCGGCGGGCGAACGGCCACTATCTGAGAACAGGGGACATGTGAATGCCCCCCTCGATCTTCCCTTCGCTATATGAGCCCTTGAGCAGCCATGGCTAACAGCAACCGCTCTGCCCCGATGCCGAAGCCGGCGCCCTCCCGGTATGCCCCTCCGCCTACAACTTGCTGTTGCGCGCCGAGTTCGGTGCAGCGCATCTCGAAACCTTGGCCGTTCAGGTAATAGCTGAGTCCCCTGCGAGCCGCATCATCGATTTCATAACGCACTCCGAGTGAATCGAGAAAGCCGACCGCAATCTCCTGGCTCCGCTGCGCAGCCAGTTCAGGATTTGCGCAAAGATATTCGAATCCCAGTTGCGAAAACTCCCGATAGCGGCCGGCCTGCGGTCGCTCGTATCGATAGCAGCGCGCAACGTAGAACAGCATGCGCGCCTCTCGTTGACCAAGCAGTGCGATGCACCTCTCCTGGAATAAGGCCGTGGCTTCCGGGATCAGGCAGCAAGGTCGTCCCTTCTTATCCGGAAAGGCCCACATCTGGCCGATGATCTCACTGCCGCCGGCCTTCTGGACGAACGTATCCTGCGACCACAAGGCAGGCACGATAGCCTCTTCGGCTCCGGCATCAATGAAGGTAGCTCCGGAACCGATCTTCCAGAGTGCGTATTTGTGCGGCTTCCTTCCCAACGATAAAACGAGTTCCGCGAATCATGGTCATGAGATCCTCTCGAGTCCGGAAAATAAAAAAAGGCGCCTGAGGCGCCTTGATCGTTTGTGCATGGAGACGGAGAAAACGAACTCCCGAATTCCTTGCTATGGACGTAACGAATCACGGCGCACTGGATTGCGGCCGTGATGATGGTAAAGCCGGGTCGGTACGTTACGAAGTTCCATATAGACAATACTGACACACAAAACCTGGAAGCACCATCCTGCACTGAACTCGTCGACGCGAGCGCAAACGAAACGGGGCGCTTCCGTACAGCCCACGCCCCGCGAATTCAACCTGTCGGCAGAAGATCAGTTCCGCGCTTTTTCAATTGCGCCGACGGCCAGTTGGCGCGCGAGGTCGCCGTACAACTCGGCCCATTTGCCGAGCAATCCAGGGTCGTCAGTAAGAAAGAGTGGATGTTCGGCCCACGCGCTCACGTCCGCGCCTTTCCAGGCCATTTCGAAGATTCGCAGATCTTCGTCCTCGCTCACGCCAATGTCGACCATTTCGCGGAACGACGCAAGATCGGCGAGTTGCACGTTCCGCACCGGGATCGTGTGAATGGCAGCCAGTGCGCTCGCCGCGCGCTCGCGGGCATCTTCGCGAGTGCCGGCGAACACGAACACGATGCTGTCTTCGTCGGCGTGACTGAATACGGCCCGATAGAGCGAGGATCTGCAGCGATCGCTGAGTTGCGTGCCCATGGTTGCCTTGATTGCTGAAGACGGTTCGCCATATTGGCCGGTGGATCGGGGGCCGCCGGGTTGCGGTTCCGGTCGGTGCTTTCGGTTGCGGCATCTGTCGCTGCACAGGTACAGATACATTCCGCATACGACAAGACAAGCCAGCGAGAGAATTCCCACACCCTCAAGTACAGCCAGATCAGCGTGCGCCATTTCAGGCCCCCTTCAGTCCCGCTTATACTTCGTCTCCCATGTCCGGAGCCTTCCGGCAAGTTCAGTCGAGTCCGGGGCCGCGGCGTATCGGTCTGCGCCCTTCGTCGGATAGCATGAGGCTGTCAGCGAAGGGCGACGCTACGAGTATCCGGCGAGGTTCACCAGCGATCAACTGAGCACACCTCTCTATTGACCAAAGCGGTTCACTATAGGACGCTAGTGGGCTGGAGTGCCGGAACCGCAAAGCTCTCGCAAGCGCAAGCGCAATTGCACGGCCTTGAGCGCCGCTGCTTATTACCGCGTTATCCACACAATGTTATAACGCTGTGCCGGAAAAGGCAGACTTGATCTGGTAAACCCAGGTGCTTCCGGTAACGTACGTCGTGAAAGTGATTGTGCTGCCCGATCACACCACCCGGCCGTCTCTCAAGATGGCTTCTCCCGTGCGAGGATTCGTCAGGGTGACGTTCTCCAGCGCCTTGATTCGCCACTCGCCAGCCTGCCGCGTCAGCACCGCAAGGATCAGCGTATCGACAGCATGCAGCTCGATGATCGCCTCGACGCCGCGCACGTAGTGCCCGAACCGGTTCACGAAGGTCGCGTCCTCATGGAACAACGCTCCGAGGGACTCCATGTCGTGGCGGTTCCAGGCGTTCTGAAACGCGTGGAGCGCGTCTTCGGGTTGTCTCATTTGATTCATGTGGATTCTCACAAGTGTTTACACTGGGACGCCGGACGCCCACTGCTCACCTTACTCGCGCCCCTCAAGCCCCACTCCGCACCCGTACCCGCCGGCGTCCCGCCACACTCCGCGCCGGCGCCACGACCTCCGCCAGCAATTCCTCGTGCAAGCCCCGCAAAACCTCGACGAACGCCGATGCGAGCCGCTCCCGCGGCCGGTGCGGAGGAAACAGCAGATAGGTCTGAAAACGCGTAGCCGGCAAGAAAGGGCGAATCTCGATCCCGGGTCCTGCGAAGTCGCGCGCGACGATCGGATGTGCCAGCGTCACCCCCATGCCGTGACGCACCATCTCGCAGCACATTGCAGTGTATTGCGCTTCGATCGCGAGGACGCGCTGCACGCCCGCGCGCTGGAACACCTCGTCCATCATCGCACGCGTGCCGTCGCCGTGACACAGCGAGATGAACGACTCGCCTTCCAGATCCTCCGGCTTGATGCTGCGCTTCGCCGCCAGCCGATGCGCCGCGGGCAACACACACACGGCAGCCACATCCGACAGTTGCTCGACCTCGCAATCGGATGCCTCGCTGACATACACGGCCACGCCGAGGTCGCAAAACTGCGACGCCGTCCAATGATTGACAGTGCCCGACGTATTCACGTGCAGCGACACGGTGACGTCCGGGAACAGCTCGACAAAGCGTTTGATCGCATGCGGGACCAGCGTCATGCCCGCCGAAGGCATTGCCGCGATGCGCAAACGCCCGCTGCCGAGATTGCGAATCTGCGCCGCGGCGTTCGCTAGCCCTTGCAAGCCGACGAACGCGCGTTCGACTTCGCGAAAGAACGCCTCGCCCTCGCTGGTTGGAATCAGACGCACGCCGCTGCGCTGAAAGAGCTGCAAGCCCGTGTCGCGCTCCAGCTGCGCGATCAGACGGCTGACGTTCGGCTGCGAAGTGAAGAGCGCCTTGGCCGCGGCGGTCATCGATCCCGACACCATCACCGCGCGAAACGCCTCGATGTGCTTGAGATTCATCCGTATTCTCCCTTAGACGAGGCCCACCAATCCATATCATCCATGCATAGATAGGTATTTTATTCGTATTGGACGACATGACCAGCCGGCGCGACACTGCATTGTAACGACGGGCAGTGAAGCCCGCCTCCCCACACCGGAACTGGAGATCGTCGTCATGAGAAGAGCGTTGCATCGCCGTCTGTCCGCCCCATCCCGCACCGCCATCGCGGCGCTTTCATTCACGTCCGCCCTGGCCGCGCCGCTCTTCGCGCAAGCCGAGACCACGCTGTATGTCGCCAATGTCGGCGGCTCGAACGAGCAGGTCTACCGGCAAAAAATCATTCCGCCGTTCGAAAAGGCGCACAACGTCAAGATCGTCTACGTCGCCGGAAATTCGAGCGATACGCTCGCCAAGTTGCAGGCGCAGAAAGGCCATCAGCAGATCAACGTCGCGGTGATGGACGATGGTCCCATGTATCAGGCGATGCAGCTCAACCTGTGCGCAAAGCTCGACGACGCGCCCGTGATGAAAGACCTCTACCCGCTCGCGAAGCTCGGACCGACCGCGATCGGCGTCGGCATGGTGGCGACCGGCATCGGCTACAACGAAGAGGCGTTCAAGAAGGCCGGCCTGCCGCCGCCCGATTCGTGGAAGGCGCTCACGGACAGCCGCATCAAGGGCAAACTCGGCGTGCCGCCGATCACCAACACCTATGGTCTGCATACGCTCGTGATGCTCGCGCGTCTTTCCGGCGGCGGCGAGAAGAACATCGATCCAGGTTTCGCCGCGATGACCAAGGACGTCGCGCCGAACGTACTCTCCTGGGCGCCCACGCCCGGCGAAATGGACGGCCAGATGCAGGCGGGCGACGTGATCCTCGCGCCCTATGGCAGCGGCCGCGCAGTCGCATTGCAGAACACCGGCTTTCCGCTCAAGTTCATTTATCCGAAGGAAGGCGCGGTCGCGCTGCAGGTAGCGGCATGCGCCGTCGCGGAAAACGCCCAGCCGCAGTTGTCGCAGCAGTTCGTGCAATACCTGTTGAGCCCGGAAGTGCAGGCGTTGCAAGCGCAAGGCATCGGCCTGGGTCCGGTCAACAAGACCGTCAAACTCACGCCGGAGATTGCCGCGCGCGTGCCCTACGGTCCCGAACAGATCTCGAAGCTGACCGCGATGGACTGGACCACGATCAACCAGCATCGCACCGAGTGGACCGAGCGCTGGAACCGTTCGGTCGAACGCTGAACTCCGACACCAGCAAGTCCCTCGCGCGGCGCGCGATCTGATGAAGGAGCAAGGCGTATGGCCTTCCTGACTTTGCAAAACATCTCGAAACGCTACGGCGATTTCACGGCAATCGAACACCTGGATCTTTCCGTCGAACGTGGTGAACTGCTTTCGCTGCTCGGACCGTCCGGCTGCGGCAAGACCACCACGCTGCAAATGGTCGCGGGCTTCGTCACGCCGACCACCGGCAGCATCCTGCTCGATGGCCGCGACATTACGCACGAGCGTCCCGAGAAACGGGGCATCGGCGTGGTATTCCAGAGCTACGCGCTGTTTCCGCACATGACGGTGGCAGGCAACGTCGGCTTCGGGTTGGAGATGCGCAAGGTCAAGCGCAAGGAGCGCGATGAGCGCGTTGCCGAGGCGTTGTCGCTCGTGCGCCTGAACGGCCTCGGGCACCGCTATCCGAAGGAACTGTCGGGCGGCCAGCGGCAGCGTGTGGCGATTGCTCGCGCTATCGCGATGCAGCCCGAACTGCTGCTGCTCGACGAGCCGATGTCCAACCTCGACGCCAAGTTGCGCGAAGAGATGCACATCGAATTGCGCGCGATCCAGAAGCGGCTCGGCATCACGACAATTCTCGTCACGCACGATCAGGTCGAAGCGATGACCATGAGCGATCGCATCGCGGTGATGCATCGCGGCGTGATTGCGCAACTGAGCACGCCTTACGACGCGTATGAGCGCCCCGCCACGCCGTTTGCCTCGACGTTCCTCGGGCGCACCAATGCGTTTTCCGGCGAAGTGCTGCGCCGCAATCCGCGCTGCGCCGAGGTAGAGGTCGCGGGCACCACCCTGCATGTCCCGCACGAAGGCCGTCATGTCAACGGCGCGGTGAACGTGTACATCCGTCCGGAAAAGGTGCATCTGGCCAATGGCGATGCGCGGGTGCGCGGTCGCATCTCGACACGTGTTTTCGTCGGCAATCAATGGCTGCTCGAAGTGGACACCGAACTCGGCAAGCTGCGTATCGCGCAACCGAACCACGGCGCGCCGCCGCCCGAGGAAGGCGACGAAGTCGGCCTTGCGTGGACCGACGACGACCTGCGCGTGCTCACGCGAGACAACCAGGAGAGCCCTCATGGCCACGCTTGACGACGCCCGCCCTGGCGCCGCGCCGTGGCTGCTGTCGGGGCCCGCGCTGCTGTTGTTCATCGGCTTGCTGTTGGTGCCGATGCTGCTCACGCTGATGCTGTCGTTCCGCGTCTTCAGCGATACGGCGGGTGTCACGGCCGCCTATACGCTCGCCAACTACTGGGAAGTCGTCAGCGACCCGTATTACGGCACGATCTTCCTGCGCACCGCCGGCCTCGCCTTCGCCGTCACGCTGCTGTCCATCGTGCTCGGCGTGCCGGAGACCATCGTGCTCGCGCGCATGAGGCGTCCGTGGCAGTCGCTCTGTCTGTTGATCGTGCTGGGCCCGCTGCTCATCTCCGTGGTGGTGCGCACGCTCGGCTGGCAGATTCTGCTCGGCAACAACGGCGTGCTGAATAACGTTCTGCAAGCGCTGCACGTCACCAGCGAACCCATCCGCCTCGTGTTCACGATGACCGGCATGATCATCGCGCTCACCCACGTGCTGGTGCCGTTCATGGTGATGTCGGTCTGGGCGACGATGCAGAAGCTCGATCCGCAGGTGGAATGGGCCGGCCGCTCGCTCGGTGGCTCGCCGTTCGCGGTGTTCCGCCGCGTGGTGCTGCCGCAGATCATGCCGGGCGTGCTGTCGGGCTCGATCATCGTATTCGCGTTGTCGGCCTCGGCGTTCGCCACGCCCGCGCTGATCGGCGGCCGGCGCCTCAAGGTGGTCGCCACCGCGGCCTACGACGAGTTCCTCGGCACGCTCAACTGGCCGCTCGGCGCGACTATCGCCGTGCTACTGCTGATCGCCAATGTGGCGATCGTGATGGGTTGCAGCCGGCTCGCCGAACGCCGCTTCCAGCACATCTTCGACTGAGCGAAGGAGACGATCATGAAACAGAACGGCATTCTCGGCCTCGTCTACAACGCGTTCTTTCTGACTTTCATTCTCGCGCCGCTCGCGGTGGTGATGCTCGTGGCGTTCACCGACAAGGGCTTCATCTCGATGCCTTTCGACGGCGCGTCGCTGCGCTGGTTCCGCGCGATCCTCGAGAACGGCGACATCGTCGCGGCGTTCTGGCTCTCGGTGCGGCTCGCGTTCGCGGCGGCGACGATCGGCGTGTTGCTGGCGGTGCCTGCCGCGCTGGCGATCGCCCGCTATCGCTTTCCGGGCCGCGCCGCGCTCACGAGCTTCTTCCTCTCGCCGATGATGATTCCGGCAGTCGTGCTCGGCATCGCGTTCCTGCGCTTTCTGTCGCTGCTGCATCTGTCCGGATCGTTCTGGTCGCTGGTGTGCGCGCACGTAATCATCGTGCTGCCGTATGCGCTGCGGCTCGCGCTGTCGTCAGCGGTCGGGCTGGATCGCGATGCCGAACGCGCCGCGCTCTCCTGTGGCGCGAGCCGCTTCACCGCCTTTCGCCGCGTGGTGCTGCCGATGATCCGCACCGGCGTGGCGGGCGGCTGGGTGCTCTCGTTCATCCAGAGCTTCGACGAACTGACCATGACCATTTTCGTCGCGACGCCCGGCACCACCACGCTGCCCGTCGCCATGTACAACCAGATCGCGCAGACGATCGATCCGCTGGTCGCTTCGGTGTCGGCGGTGCTGATCGTCGGCACGGTCCTTTTGATGATCCTGCTCGACCGCATGGTCGGCCTGGATCGCATTCTGATCGGAGAAACCCGATGACATTGACCAGCACCGCCAGCCCCGACGTCCTTGTATTGGGCGGCGGCCTCGTCGGTTCGGCCGTGGCCTACGGACTCGCCCGCGAAGGCGCGCGCGTGACCGTGCTCGACGAGGACGACGGCGGCTTTCGCGCGTCGCGCGGCAATTTCGGCCTCGTCTGGGTTCAGGGCAAGGGCTATGGCCTGTCGCCTTATGCACGTTGGTCGCGCAGTTCGGCCACGCGCTGGCCGGGACTCGCGGAAGCGCTGATGCAGGAAACAGGCGTGAACGTGGCATTGCGTCAGCCCGGCGGCTTTCACTTCTGCTTCGACGACAACGAACTCGCCGAACGCGAAAAACGCCTCTCGACACTGCAAGCCGAACTGGGCGATTACCCCTACCAGATGCTCGACGCCGCGGAAGTCCGCGCGCGCATTCCGCAGATAGGCCCCGCGGTGATCGGCGCGAGCTATACGCCAATGGATGGTCACGTGAACCCGCTCAAGCTCCTGCGCGGACTGCACACCGCCATGCAGGCGCGCGGCGTGCGGCTCGTGTCGGGCGAACGCGCGGAACGCATCGAGCCGCAAGCGCAGGGCTTCGTCGTGCATGGAAAGCGCGGGACGTATCGCGCGGCGCGGGTCGTGCTCGCTGCCGGGCTCGGCAATCGCACGCTCGCGCCGTTCGTCGGACTCGACGCGCCGGTCGCGCCCAATCGCGGCCAGGTGCTGGTGAGCGAGCGCGTCGCACCGTTTCTCGAGTATCCGACGCTCAACGTACGCCAGACCGACGAAGGCAGCGTGCAGTTCGGCGATTCGATGGAAGAAGTCGGCTTCAACGATTTCACGACCACGCATGTACTCGCCGACATCGCCCGGCGCGGCGTGCGCGCGTTCCCGATGTTGCATGACGTGCGGCTCGTGCGCATGTGGGCCGCGTTGCGCGTCTACAGTCCCGACGGTTTTCCGATCTATGACCAGTCCGAGGCGCACCCCGGCGCGTTCGTCGTCACCTGCCACAGCGGCGTGACGCTGGCGGCCGCGCATGCGCTGCGCGTCGCGCCGTGGATCATGGGCGCGCCGATGCCCGAGGAATTGCCCACTTTCTCCGCGCGCCGCTTCGAGCACGCCGGAGAACTGACTCCCGCTCATTGAATTCGACATGACTACCCAATCGACTCATACACTCTTCAAGCCGCTGCCGGACGCGCAAGGCGCAGCCATTGCGAGCGTCGACATCTGGTTCAACGACCGGCCGCTGTCCGTGCCGGGCGCCCGCTCCGTGGCGGCGGCGCTGCTCGCCGCAGGCGTATCGCGCTTTCGTGCGACGCCCGTGTCGGGCGCAGCGCGCGCGCCTTTCTGCATGATGGGCGCGTGCTTCGAATGTCTCGTCGAAATCGATGGCGTGCCGAGCCGCCAGGCCTGCATGGTCGAAGTCAAAGCCGGCATGCGAATCCGCTCGCAGGAAGGCGCGCGCGACCTGCCGCCCGCAAACCTGACCGACGCACCGTTGGAGAACGCCCATGGCCG
This sequence comes from Paraburkholderia sp. RL17-381-BIF-C, assembly GCF_046026435.1. Classification (NCBI taxonomy): domain Bacteria; kingdom Pseudomonadati; phylum Pseudomonadota; class Betaproteobacteria; order Burkholderiales; family Burkholderiaceae; genus Paraburkholderia; species Paraburkholderia sp. RL17-381-BIF-C. Next base: position 15,328 of record NZ_JARESX010000103.1, read on the forward strand.
CTGATTTCGCATCCGATTTCGCTTCCGAAGCCGTCGACGTCGTTGTGGTGGGCGCCGGCCCCGCGGGCATGAGCGCAGCGACGCGCGCCGCGCGTGCCGGCCTCAAAACCGTGCTGATCGACGAACAGGACGCCGTGGGCGGCCAGATCTATCGCGGCATCGGCCGCGCCGATGCGCGCCGCAAGGAGATTCTCGGGCCGGACTACGCAGCGGGCTCCGCCATCGCCGATGCGTTCGCCGCCTCCGGCGCGCGCCACGTGACCCATGCGACGGTGTGGCAGGTCACGCGCGAGCGCGGCGTCAATTATCTGAAGGACGGCAAGATCGGCAGCGTCGACGCGCAATGCGTGATTCTCGCGAGCGGTGCGTTGGAGCGGCCCTTCCCGATTCCGGGCTGGACGCTGCCCGGCGTGCTGACGGCGGGCGCAGCGCAAATTCTGTTGAAGAGCGCGGGCGAAGTGCCGGCCGCGCCGCCGGTGCTGGCGGGCTGCGGGCCGCTGCTGTATCTGCTCGGCTGGCAGTATGTGCGCGCCGGCGTGCCGATCCGCGCGCTGGTCGATACCACGCGTCACGAGGACCGCTGGCGCGCGAAGCGTCACGCGCTGGCGGCGCTGCGCGCGTGGCCGTTTCTGAGCAAAGGCTTGCAACTGATCCGCACGCTGCGCGAAGCGGGTGTGCCGATCTTCGAGGCGGCGGACGATCTGCGCGTGGAAGCGCGCATCGGCACGGATCACGTCGAGCGCGCCGCCGCGCTTCACTTCACGACACAAGGCACGGCGCATCGTATCGAAGCCGATGTGATCCTGCTGCACCAAGGCGTCGTGCCGAACACGCAATTCACGCAAGCGCTGCGCGCGTCGCACCGCTGGGACAACGCGCAGCTCTGCTTCACCCCGAAAGTCGATGCATGGGGCGAACTGGACGTGCCCGGCATTTTCGTCGCGGGCGATGGCGCGGGCATCGGCGGCGCGCAGGCAGCGGCCTTGCAGGGCACGCTCGCGGGTCTCGCGGCGGCCGCGCAACTCGGCGCGATCACCCCGGCGACACGCGACGCGGAAGCCGTCGCGCATCGCCGCGCACTGGCGGGCGTGATGCGCATCCGGCCTTTTCTCGACAGCCTGTATCGTCCGCGCGACGTCAATCGCATTCCGCGCGACGAGACTATCGTGTGCCGTTGCGAGGAAGTCACCGCGGGCGAGTTGCGCAAGTTCGTCGAACTCGGCTGTGTCGGACCGAATCAGGCGAAGTCGTTCGGACGCTGCGGCATGGGTCCGTGTCAGGGACGCATGTGCGGCCTCACCGTGACGGAAGTGATCGCCGACGCCCGCCGCGTCTCGCCCGCCGAAGTCGGCTACTACCGCATCCGTCCGCCGATCAAGCCGCTCACGCTCGGAGAACTCGCTGGTGAGTGACACGACCGACATTCAGGAAGCCGATGTCCTCGTGGTCGGCGGCGGGCTGCATGGCACGAGCAGCGCGTTCCACATGGCGCGGCGCGGCGCGAAGGTGATCGTGCTCGAAGCCGACTACGTCGCGCGTCATTCGTCGGGCGTGAATGCAGGCGGCGTGCGCACGCTGGGCCGTCCATTGCCCGAGATTCCGCTTGCGCTGATGTCGCGGGAAATCTGGCACGGCATGACCGATCTGCTCGGTGAGGATGGCGGCTTCGTTCCTTCCGGTCAGTTGAAGATCGCGGAAACGGATGACGAACTCGAAGCATGCCGCGAGCGCGTCGCCCTGCTCGAATCGCATGGATTCACGCACGAAAAGGTCATCGACCGGGAAAGCGTGCTCGAACTCGAACCGGCGCTCGCGCGGCATGTCACTGGCGGAATCTGGGTGGAGCGCGACGGCTACGCGCTGCCCTATCGAACCACCACCGCATTCCGGCTCGCCGCGCAACGACTCGGCACGCGGTTTCTGGAAGGCACGCCGGTGCGCCGCATCGAACAGCGTGGCACGCGATGGTTCGCCGTCACGTCACACGGCACGTTCAGCGCGCAAAAGCTGCTCGTCACCGCAGGCGCGTGGTCCGGCGAATTGGCGAAGCAGGTCGGCGAGCCCGTGCCGGTGCACCCCGAAGGTTTGATGCTGATGGTCACGCATCGTGTTGCACCGTTCTGCTCCGCGACGCTCGGCGCAACGGGCAGGCCGCTGTCTTTCAAGCAGTTCGACAACGGCACCGTGGTAATTGGCGGCAAGCTGATCGGCATTGCGGATCTGGCCAATCGTCACGGCGAAGTCGATTTCGTTCGTCTCGTGCGCAGTGCGCGCACCGTGACCGATCTGTTTCCTCATCTGCGCAATCTTGGCGTGAACCGCGCGTGGGCCGGCGTCGAAGCGTTTACCGAAGATGAACTGCCGGTCATCTCCGCGAGCCGCAAGGCGTCGGATCTGTATTACTCGTTTGGCTATTGCGGCAGCGGCTTTCAGCTCGGGCCGGGCTGCGGCAAGCTGGTGTCCGAACTGATGCTCGACGGCGCGCCGTCGATTTCGCTCGATGCGTTTGCCATCGATCGCTTTGGCCGCACCGCGGAGTCGTCCTTTAGCGGTGCTTCGTCTCTAGCGACGCATTAAACGCTGTTATTTCTTTGCGCCGTCGTGCGTGCAGTCAGCGCGCGGCGACTTCGTTCGACTTCAACTGGAGAGAGTTTCATGACCGATATCGTTCGTATCGAAACCAATCAACGCATGAGCCGCGTCGTCAAGGCGGGCGGCCTCGTATTCGTCGGCGGCCAGACTTCCGCCGATCACACCCCTGACGTGAAACTCCAGACCGCTAAGGTGCTGGAGAAGATCGACAATTTCTTGGAGAAGGCCGGCATCGACAAGACGCGACTCGTCTCCGCACAGGTCTGGCTCGCGGACATTACCCGCGATTTCGCGGGAATGAACGAGGTATGGGACGCATGGGTTCCGCAAGGTAGCGCACCCGCGCGCGCCACGGTGCAAGCGAAGCTTGCCGCGCCCGAGTTGCTGGTCGAAATCGCGGTGGTGGCACTTGCCTGAGAGGTGCTGCTGGCGCGGGTGTTTATCTGGCGTCTAAGGGTTCGCCGACAAACGCCTTCTGCCTGGTTGATTGCCGATACAGCGCAGGAAGAAAGCGCCTGCCGGATTGTTGACATGAAGCCGGGTAGCCTGCAGGCTACGCACGTTAGGGCAGCGTTGTGCTCCTCCCGTTCGGAGGGCTGACCAAAGAGGCCGAAACGTGCCAAGGAACAACCCCGTTCTCCATCGCGCCCGGAAAGGACCCATCAGGCCGAAGCGCCCGTGGCTCTTCATCACGGGTGCGATTCTGCTGCTGGCCGTGTCGGGCTGGTTGCTGGCGATCATTCTCGAACCCGCGTTTCAGCATACGATCGTCATCACATCCGGGGCGGACCAGGGAATCTATCGCGGCTTTGCGGACCGCTACGGCCCGATCCTGAAACGCAAAGGCGTGACGCTCGATATCCGCAGTTCTTCCGGTTCGATCGAAAATTATCAGCGGCTGAAGGATCCAGACAGCGCTTACCAGGTCGGCTTTATCCAGTCAGGCACGACCAGTCCGAAAGAGACCGACAACCTCAAAACGATCGCCGCGGTGTCGTACGAACCGATCTGGGTGTTCTATCGCGGCGACACCACGATTGACCGGTTGGCGCAATTGCGTGGCAAGCGGATTTCCATTGGCGTTCCTGGCAGTGGTCTGCTCAACGTCGCGCTGCAATTGCTCGCCTACAGCGGTGTCTCCGGCGACGACGCCAAGCTGCTGCAAATGGACGCGACCAAAGCGTATCAAGGTCTCGAAACGGGACAACTCGATGCGGCGTTCTTTATCGGCAGGCCGGATGCCGATATGCAACGAACCCTGCTCAACAGCAATCTGAAGCTAATGAGCTTTGCTCAGGCCGACGCGCTAGTCCAAAAATTTCCGGCACTCTCCAAAGTCATTTTTCCGCGCGGCTCGACGAGCATTGCCAACGATCGTCCGCCGGCGGATGTCACCCTGCTCGCCGCTACGGCTTTGCTGGTGGCGAAAGACTCGTTGCACCCTGCCTTCGTCTATCTGTTGCTGGACGCGGCCAGCGCCGTCCATGGCCGCGAAGATTACTTCACGCCACTCGGCACGTTTCCCAACGTCAACACAGATGAATTTCCCGTCTCCGACGAAAGCATCCGCTATTTCAAATCTGGCCGTCCGTTCCTGCAACGCTACCTTCCGTTCTGGCTGGCCAGTTTTATCGAACGGCGTCTTCTGATTCTTCTGCCCTTCGCGGCTTTGCTGCTTGGGGTGCTTCAGGCGCTGCCGCGAATCGCGGAGACACGGATCAAAAACCGCCTCGTAGTCTGGTACCGCGAAGTGAAGCTGCTTGAAGATGAGATACGGCGAAGCGAGCGGCCGAGCCGGGAGCAGATTTCACAATGGAGCAATGAGATCGAACAGATCGACGCGAATGCTAACCAGATACGCTTGCCGCAGCGTTATCTTCCAGACGTGTACGCCCTCAAGCAGGCAATTGAAGTGGTTAGAGGGCGGATTTCCTACATGGCTACGCAGATAAATAAATAGCCTGACGGGAAAGTCGAGGGGTTCGGATCGCACGCGAGGTGGCCATGTCAGGTCGCCCTGCGCGATCGACTACATGTTCGGATAGTTCGGACCGCCGCCACCTTCAGGCGTCACCCACACGATGTTCTGCGTCGGGTCCTTGATATCGCAGGTTTTGCAGTGCACGCAATTCTGCGCGTTGATCACGAGGCGCTCGCTGCCGTCGTCGTTCTTCACGAATTCATACACCGCTGCCGGGCAGTAACGCGACTCCGGC
>NZ_JARESX010000104.1:0-20065 GCF_046026435.1 Paraburkholderia sp. RL17-381-BIF-C
TCGTCTTTGGGCCTTTGCCGCGTCGACTCTTCGCAGAAGCAGGAGCGCGGGCGCTGCGACACCTGGCGTCCAGATATGCGGCGTATGCGGTCAGGTCGCGGTGCTGATCGTCTTCCTTGCGCCCTCTGACCACTGCCGAGAATTCTTCATTCGTCATAAGCGCGTTACGGGTGATGTTAGCCGAGCCAGTGATCGCCGTGAAATTTTTGCCGGACTCGAAAAGATACAGCTTCGTGTGCAGGAAGAAATCCTTAACGAGGATGTGTTCAACTCCGAGCTTTTTCAGCGCGGAGATCGCGCGCGGTTGAGTGTCACCGTCCCCGACGTTTGAATACACGATGATCCGCGCGCCGCGCGCGACGGCCTGCTTAAGCGCGTCAGAGAGGATTTCGACCCCGCCAGCCTTCAGATGACCGGAGCAGATGAACGCGTTTTCAGCGTCCGCCAGGAAGCCGGAGATGGCGGTCAGGTGGTTTTCAGTGTCGCTCTTGTTGTGGATGAACGTCAGCATGGGGCGTCTACGGTTCTTCGAGTGCTAGGTGTTACGAGGACGACATCACCCTGGCTTGGCTTTACCAAATCTTGGCGAGACGTGTTCTCGCTGGGAATCTAGATTGTGGTTTAGGCCGCGTTTTGAACGCAGAATCTTGCGGCGCCGTTAGGCGAAGTTGGATTGACCTGTGTGGTCGATGAAATACATTGCCTCCATTTCCAACGTATTGTCTGCAGTCAATAGGTCGGAGGGCACTGTGCGCTACCTCGGTATTGAAGTCGACGACGCACTCGAGATGGCTGAGCAAACCGAAGTCTGAACCAAGTCGGTCGGCGAGCGGGCGCTTGCGGCCAGAAGCCGACGGTCGACATGGGTGTCTAGATCGTCGACACCCATTAGCGGGCCTGGTGTCAAGCGAGCGAACAATACCGTCGGCCACGGTCAATGAGCCTCGCCTGCGTCTCGCAACGCGTGCGAATTATCCTCCGGGCACGCGCGGACACCTGCGGCCGGGCCATCCAGACCGGATGCGCAGGCGGAAACGGGGACTTCAACGTCTGGTCCATGCACAGCGGCTTTCCGGCAGGTGTGCCGCCGGAGGCTGGGAAATAGCATCAATGGGCTGCTGCGCGTGCCGTCAAGATTCGGATGGCAGTGTACGTTAGCTTCCCTGGGCGAATCGCGAAATCAGCAGCCCGACGACCTATGAGGCTTTAGCCGGTTGACCATGTGAGCGCTGTTGCGGATGAATGCACGCGGAACGGCGCCCAGTGCGATCAAGGGTGACAGGGTGCGGTCAAGAAACGGATTTTTTGTACGCTAGCAGCAACGTCGCCGGGTTAGGTATCCTCGATCTTCGCGATCAACCGCGCTTCGGAATCGCGAATTAGATGTCGTACCCGAGACGTTGAGCACGGCTAGCTCTCGGCCGTAAGCATTGGCTTATATCGGACTGACTAGGAAACTGGAGAAGACTAACGTGCGACGAATTCTTGCGATCGGAGGTTTCACTACAAGCGAAGGCTTCTCGCTTACCGCTGCCTATATTCGAGACCTTACGGGGAAAGCAAAACCTCGAGTGTGTTTGCTGTCGACCCCAGCCGGTGATCCGCCAATGCTTATCCGTAACTTCGAAGACACGTATGGAAAGCTCGGTGTCGAGACATCAAACGTTTCCTTCTTCGGCCCTGCAGGGACCAACTTCGTGAATCCGGACGATGCGGCGGAGCACCTGCTGAACCAGGACGCGATCTTTGTCAGCGGGGGCAATCCCCGTTGCGCTGTGGGATTGTGGAAAGAGTGGGGTCTGGATTCAGTCCTCAGGGAAGCGTGGCAGCGCGGTGTCCTGTTGTCGGGTATTAGCGCCGGCGCGAATTGCTGGTTCAAACATTCCATTCCGCCACCGCATAAGAAGCGCACTCTGCCGCTCGAGCACCTCCTCGGGTTGCTCCCAGGCAGCTGTGCCGTCCATTATCACGCCCGCCGGCAAGAGACATGGGAAACAATGCGAATGCTCGACGTTCCTTCTGCGATCGCGATAGACGATGATGCGGCGGTACTGTATGAGGGGGATGTTATTGCCGAGGTCCTCTCGTGGCGGGAGGGTGCCACCGCTTACCAACTGGAGTCGCAGTCAACGGGGGTTGACGAGCACGCGCTCAGGCCGAGAGTTATTGGTTCGGTTTTCCCTGAACCGGAGCGTCAGCCGGTATTTGTGGACGTCGAGTTGAAGCGGGCCTGTGTCGGGCGTTTCGAACTGATGAACCCGCTGCAGGTGCTCATCACGATTGAAGGTGAGCAACTGTTTGCTCAGTATGGGGCTCAACCGAAACTTGAGATTTTCGCGGAAAGCGAAAATCGATATTTCCTGAAGGAAGTTAACGCGCAAGTCACCTTTGATAGAGACCGTGACGGAAAGGTAACGTCTCTTATACATCACCAGAACGGGCGCGACGCACACGGTGTGAGACTCGGAGGAGACTAGATCTTAACGGACGCTGAGATGGCCCAAGCCGGAACGGCTGTTCAGGGTCGATTATGCTAGTTGCATGAAGTGTGAGCCGGGGCGAACAACGTAGACCGGCGAATGGGGCTGTGTGCGGCCAGAACCGGTCAGTCGACATCGTGTTTTCGATCGTCGACAATGGCGAAAGACAGTGACTTATCTCTGGAGCACAAGGATGTCGACAGAAAATCCTAACCGACCGGCCTTCGTTGTTCTTTATCGATGGAGGCTGCGTCCTGGCAGTGAGGGAGATTTTGTCCGCGGATGGTCGCGTATTTCGGAACAACTTGTGTCACGGGGCTCACTGGGATCAAGGCTTCATTGTGGCTCCGACGGAATTTGGTATAGCTACGCTCAATGGCCGAGTGCACGAGCGCGCGCGGACGCATTTTCCGTCGGCGATATTGATGAGACTGCAAAGGCGCAGATGTCATCAGCTATTGCGGAGCAGTTCCCAGAGATTATTCTCGACCCGATCGCCGATTACATCATCCCTGTCGATTAGTGAACCAGCGAGTCCGAAGTACGCTTGAGCGGCCGCTTTCGAGCGAACTCCAAGAGCGGTGCGCGGCAAATTATGCCCCGCACCGCAGGCGATCACCGCGCCGGGTCGCGGAACGCTTGTCGGCCAAAAGCCGACGGCCATCGATGGAGAATGAATCGCCGACAATCGGATCCCTCGTGGGAGGGCCATTCTCGTGCGGCGGTTGCGTACCCGCCGCACGCCGCGCCTTATCAAACCGTGCCTATCAGCGCTCGGGAACGACGTCGAACGGTGTAGTCAAGATTGCAATCGTCGCAATTTTTTTCTTCAAAACGTTGTGTAGACTCTTATCTCGGAAAAGAATTGCTTACGCGCCAATGGCATTATTTTATGTGATCTTGTTCAGGCGCGCGCCTAAGGGACAGCAAATCAATGGACAGGAATACCCAGGCTGCCGCCCCGGACTCTATCAGGCAGAAAATCACCGAATTACTCGCTGCGATTAACTCAAACGACCGCCTTGCAATTCGGGCGTTTCTGGATGAAAACGTCGTCTCCCCGCCGGCTTCGCGGAAACATCCTGCCCGAAACGATCTCGAATGGTTGCTTGGCTTTTTCCGAATTACGCAGGGCGTGGACTTACTGTCCGTCGTCGAAGATACGAGTAATTCGACGGTGGTGGTCACCGTCGAGGACCGAGTGTACGCGGGATGGCACGAAATTCGATTGATTATGGAATCTGGCGGGTCAGGACGCATATTCGAAATGACCGCGAGGCCAACTCTGACGCGAAACGCGACTCGGCCACGACTGGCCACGACGGATTTGGCTGAGCAGGCACGCGCACTCTGCGAGAAAGGATTCAATGCCGGAGTGTTTTCCGGGGCGGTGCTCATCGCGCACGGGGGCGAGGTTCTGTTCGAATATGCATGTGGTCACGCAAACAAGCGCTTTCACATTAATAATGGTCCGGATACCAAATTCAACTTGGGGTCCGCGAACAAGATGTTCACTGCCGTTGCGCTCGCGCAGCTGACAGAAACCGGTCAGCTCAGCTTTGAGGACTCTCTCGACAATTATCTGAGCGATGAGTGGCTTCCTGCCTCCGTGTCGAGGCGGGTAAAAATAAAGCACCTTCCTACCCATACCTCTGGCTTGGGAAGTTACTTCAATGAGACATTTTTCAAGACCTCGCGCGATCTTTTCCGCAGCATAGACGACTTCAAAGTACTCGTTCGGGACGACAGCCCTGCATTCGAGCCTGGAAGTGAGTTTCTATACAGCAACAGCGGTATGTTGCTGGCAGGTGCAGTTATTGAACGGGTAACTGGTGCGGACTACTTTAGTTATGTTCTCGATCGAATATTTGCTCCGAGCGAAATGTTTGACACCGACTGCTACGACATCGACGACCCCATCGAAAATCTCGCGATGGGCTATGTTCCCACATCGCAAAATCGGTCCGGGTGGCGCGAAAACATATTCACCCACGTTGCCAAAGGCGGACCGGCAGGTGGCGGTTTCTCAACCGTTCGAGATCTTCACCGATTCGCCATGACGCTCTTGTCCGATCGCCTGATCAGTCGCAAGACACGCGATTTGCTGTGGAGAGATCACATCGGGGCGCAGTATGGGTACGGATTTTTTGTAAGTGGTGAGGGGAGCGACTTAAAGGTCGGCCACGCTGGTGGTTTTCCGGGCATCAGTGCAGACTTCGAGATTCAACTGAATGGCGGTTTTGTTACAGTTGTGTTGTCTAACTACGACCTCGGAGCATTGGAACTATCACGGCGCCTGCACGAACTAGTTGACCAACTATATTTTTGAATTGTCTCGATTCTCGCAGCACGATCGTCGAAGATGAAGTTTGAATGTCCGCTCTGGAATCCGTCGAAAGACCGCTGTGGGTCGGGTTATGCCTTTTGCATGAGATGCGCACCCGGCGCGATCGTCGCGCACGACACGTGGGGTAAGGTGCGGCCAATAAGGGACCTTCGCCGACGTCAGAAGAATCGCTGACAATCCTGCGCGCATCAAATTCCAAATTCGAAACCGGATGCAACACTATCGCCTTGCCCGAGGACTCCCACTCACCGGGCGTACAATTCTCTGACCATATCGGGTGCCACGTCCATTTTTGGGAGAGTCGTCAATGGCGGCTGACGATGCACGCCTTGAGAACCGCCCACCCATAGGCCCGGCAATTTCGTCGCCGGCAGCGGAGAACGAGCCACATGCCCGCTCAGATTACGCCCAATCTACTCGTTCAATTGATCATCCCAGGTATCACGGCCGTCTTTTCGCTCGGTTTTGCCTGTGCATGGCTCTACGATAGACGACTGCGTTATCTGCGCTTTCTCGCCGCTTCATTTGTTGCTTTCGCACTCGGCTCGGCAGTGCAGATCTGTCACCTGCCGGATGAATGGCGATTGAACGCGCTTATATCGGCAACGTTTTATGTGTTAAGCATTCAACTGTTGGCGGAAGGTATTTTGCGCAGGGCAGGGCTTCACTTGCGGCTAGCGACGCATGCGTCGATGTTCGCGCTGGTGCTGGGCGGCATGTATTACTTCTCCTTCGTGACGTCAAACCTTCTCGTGCGCGTCTACATTCTGAATCTCAGCGCCGGGCTGTTGATGGTGTTTACCGCGGTCCGTTTCAGGAAACGCTGTCATGGCCGCATCGTCAACCACGTTCTTCTCTGGGTGCTGCTGATCTTCGGCGCCAGCTTTTTCATCAGGACTCCGCTCACTACGGTCCAACCCTTGCCGCATAGTACTGCGCCGTTCGCGAGAACCATTTTCTGGGTCTTGCTGCAGTTGTCGCTCGCCCTGATGGGCGCTGTGTTGGGGCTCGTGCTGCTGGCCGCCGCGATGTCGGACGTGATCGACCGGCTGACTCTCGAACGCGATCTCGACTCCCTCACTGAAACGTTGAACCGGCGCGCGTTTGAACGCATGGCGGCCCGCCGCGTCGTGGACAAGCGAAGCTATCCGCTCGCGCTGATCGCTTTCGACATCGACAACTTCAAATCCGTCAACGACCGTTATGGGCATGCGGCCGGCGACGCGGTGCTGCGCCAGTTCGCCGCAATCCTGCGCGCTGCGGCGCGCGAGAAAGACGTGGTGGCGCGCATCGGCGGCGAGGAGTTCGTGCTTCTGCTGCCGGGCGCTGACGACAAATTCGCATTTCAGATCGCCGAGCGCTTGCGCACCGTGCTGGAGTCTTCACGCTTCTATGAAATCGAGGCTACGCTGTGCGTTACGACGAGTGCCGGCATTGCCCGGTATCGGCCTGGCGAGGCGGTCGGGGCGTTGCTAGCGCGCGCCGATCACCTGCTCTATGCCGCGAAGCGCGCGGGGAGGAACCGGGTGGTCACGGAGCCATTAGGTCAGACGTGGGATGCCCCCGAGCTTGATATCGTGTGATCGCCCGAAGGCCTGCAAGCACTCAAACCGTACCGTCGCGGATGCGCTTGGGGTAGGAATTCGGATAGGAGCATCGGGCGTCGAATGCGAGGAGCCGACTGACCCAGCCCGACCCAGCTTGTGTGGAAACTGGTTTTTCGCGGCTATGCGAGCGATTGCCGATCAGGTCAATCTCGTTCGGCCCAGACAGCTTGCGCCGATCGACAGTCGCGTGCGCAACAAAGCCCCTCAGGGCTTTAGCTTTCGACCATCTTCATAGCCTTCAATGTTCCCTGAACGCCGAGTATGTTCAAGACCCGCTTGAGGTTGTAAGCCAACACCTGAAGGCTCATCTCCGTACTCACCCGTCTGAGCGTCCTGGTCAGGAAGTGTGCGGGGCCCATCCAGTGCTTGAGCGTGCCGAAGACATGCTCAACGGTACTTCTGCGGATGGTCATGGCGTCAGGTTTGCGGTCGAGCCGACGCTGCATCACTTCAAGCACTTTCTCGTGCTCCCATCGCCGAATTCGACGATAGTCAGACGGTGAACATCGTTCTTTGAGGTGGCAACGTGGGCACGCGCTGGGCCAGTAGACTCGCAGATTCAGGTCATGCTCGACAGTCGTGAATCGATGGATCGCCCGCTCGCCAGCAGGGCATCGATACGTGTCGCTTTTTCGCTACGTAGATAAAGTCGGCCTTCGTAAACAGACCTTTTTTCCGGGATGCCGACGTGAGCGGTTTGGGAACATACGCGCTGATGCCATTCAGATCGCATGCCCTTATCTCCGGCCCGCTGAAGTAACCGCGGTCCGCAACAACCTTCAGCTTCGATCTGCCCATCGCGCGCTTCGCGCATATCGCCATTTTGCTGAGTTGTCCATGATCGTTGCCGACATTCGTTACTTCGTGTTCAACGATCAGATGATGTTTCGTATCAACCGCTGCCTGGACGTTGTAGCCCACTATGCCGGAGCCTCTTCCACTCGTTGCCATCGAGCGTGCATCCGGATCCGTCAGCGACAACTGCTTGTCCGGCTGCTCTTCCAGTTGCCTGCCGATCTGTTTGAGCTCCCGCATCTGCTGGCGCAGCACGGCGATCTTCTCGTAGAGCCTGACCGTCTTTACATCAAACCCGGTAGGACTGGTGCGGTCTGCACTTTCAATCAGATCGAGATATCGCTGCACGCTTTCCTCGATCTGCTTCTGGCGCTTGTCGATCTTGCTTGCCGTGTAGTTCCTGTCGCGGGTGTTCGATGCCTTGAACTTGCTACCGTCGATAGCCACCATGTCACTGGATAGCAGCTTGAGCCCGCGACACAGTTCGACGAAACGCCGGCATACGTTGCGGATCGCGGCGCCGCTGTCACGGCGGAAGTCCGCGATCGTCTTGAAGTCCGGAGCAAGCCGTCCTGTCAGCCACATCAGCTCAACATTGCGTTGGCATTCGCGCTCAAGTCTCCGGCTCGACGGTATCCGGTTCAGATAGCCGTAGATATAGATCTTCAGCATCACGCCAGGATGGTAAGACGGCCGGCCCGTCAGCGCCGGTGTAGTACCGTTGAAACCGAGCTCTGCGAGATCAAGTTCGTCGACGAAGGCATCGATTACTCTCACCGGATTGTCCTGCCCGACGTAGTCATCGACACATTCTGGAAGTAATGCGACCTGCTTGCGGTCATCGCCTTCAACGAATCGCTTCATGAGTCACCCGGTCTCAGCGCGTTGATTCAGTTTAGGCGATCAATGCGTTTTCACACAGGCTGGACCCACTCCGGCCAGATGACTTTCTCGAAACCGGTCAGTCAGTCCATTTCAGGTTTTGCGAACCGGAGTTCCGGTAAGCCGCTGTTGGCGAACTGACCCAATCGGCCAGTTTCAGCCCTTCGGCGGGCGCAAATGAACGTCAAACGACTGACCTGTTGTGCTCTGAAAGCGGTCTTTCCGCGTCCTTCCTTGGGTCGAGTAGTCGCAAGCTATACACCCCGCTGTGTCCCTGCCGGTTATGCTTGAGGCGCTGGACCGCGTCAGGTGGGGCCCCTCGAACAAGGACATAAGATGACTTTGGTTATCGGACACGCCACGAAAGAGATAGGCTTTTTGATTGCCGACACTCTGCTAAGCTCACCCGTCCCATTGAAAGGCGATGAGGGTCCGTTCAACGGTGTCAGTCATACATTAAAGATCCACATACTGTCAGGCCGCCTTGCGGTCGCGTTCGCTGGGGACCCTAGTTTGGCCTGCGACGTCATTGCCGAGCTAAAAGCTGAGACTGAGGCGAACCAGGACTTTGACGTGCCGCAACGTCTTTTCGAGAAGTACCGGCAACGCGCAACCGAGATACTGGAGGCCAAACGCTCAGATTTTCTGATTCTGCGTTTGCTGGATGATGGCCCGAGGCTTGATAAGGTGACGCTAGAGGACGGCGTACGGAATGCAGAAAGGGCCTACATAGGTGACGCAGAAGGCTACCGACAGCTAACCGGACTGTTGGGCGCGTATGCTGGACCGAAGATACGCATGGTGCAACAGCCAAACGGTTCATTCATAACGGAGCCTTTCGAGCCAATGGACGGCGAGCAATGGTTCGCAATCGCGACAGAAGCATTGGAGGCGCTGTGTCATAAAAAGTCTGTCCAGACGGTCGGTGCAGTAACTGACGCGATTACCCGTGTGGTGAATGCCAGAATTTCCGGAGAACTGGAGTATTTGCAAGCGGTGTACGTGGGGCGGTCGATTGAAGAAGGGCTGACCGGCTATACGCTCCTTGCTGCAAACACTGGCACTCGGGCGACGGCCATCTATTTCTATGCAGGTAAAGTGGGCTTCGTGTTTCTGCCTGGTGACCCGGCTGGGTGTCGGAGGCTGGTTGCTGACTCAGACGTCCAGTTTATCGACGCTGCCCGACAGCAATACGGGATCGAATTGACCGGCCCAACTCAATCTGCATGACTTCGAACCGAATGAACATCAGGTCCGAGTCACCGACCGAATGGGACGGCTCGAAGCCCGCTAAGACCCCCGCGACGTCCGAGGCATACAGGCCACTATCGACAATCCGCAAAACCCGTAGCAAGGCATCAAAGGGCGTCGCGCCCAAGGCCGTCCAAGGGAAGCCCCGAGGTAAGCGGTAGCCCACCGCGACCGTCGAGCATGCGATACTGCCGCATCAAAAATAAGACTTCTGAGAGAAGACCATGCCGCTGGAATTACTCGGTGCAGCTAAGGGGCCAGGAGGTTTTGCAAAGTCCGCAGTCGGATACGCCCGCAAGCGGTTCTTCCCGCCGAAAGTTGGGTATCAGTTGACTCCCTCGAATTTGCTGGAGGTGATTCGACCGTTCTCGAACTACGGGAAAGTCGCGGAATTGCTGGGCGAGCCTCACCACGTATGGAAGGCGCAAGCGTCTTATCGGTTCGCGGATTCTCTGCTACAGATCGAACGCGACGACGACAACGTCATTACCGCAGTGACCTTGGCGACGCTCAAGCCGCGCTGGCCGCATCGGTTCCGCGTGCATCCGTTGCAGTTCGTACTGGGCAGGGACACCTTCAGGGACGTGTTTCCCGAAGGAGAGATTTTGCTGTCTCACAACGGGTCCTCAAAGTTCAACATCTATTCCAAGACCGAATACTTCGGCTTTCCTGGCAGCTACTTACATTTTTCATTCGGCATCGTCGATGCGGCGACATGGCCACCTCTGCGATGGCAAGGCGACGCTGAAATAGTCAATATCAACGAAGCGCGGACGCTGGCGAACCCCGAGCGCGTCAAGTTCAACATTGTCTCTGTGACAATTGACGAACCCGAGTTCCTACCATTCACATGGTCGTCTTTCCAGTAAGGCGCCGTGAACATTCCCGAAGTGCGCATCACCGACGGACTGTAGCTCGAGACCAAGGAGCATGTGGGTGGTTCTTGAATCCTGGAAGCCGCAGATCTGGATGAGGGGCTGACGTGGGACCGCAAGGTCATCGTCGCATGTCGGGCGTCGGTCGAGGTGCGCCCGTTTCTTTGACGGAATGCCCAGCGTAAGCAACCGAGCGGCAGTGGCAATACTGCCGGCGATGCCGGCCTGACGGCGACGGGATGAATGTCCGTTGAACCTTAGCAGCGGCCCTTACGGAGGCGCCGGTCCGACCGGCCGAAGTGGGTCGCGTTATGCCTCATGTATGAAATGCATGCCCGGCGCGATCGCTGCGCACGACCGTGGGGCAAGGCGCGGCCAAAACCGGCCGTTCGACGCGACGCCTTGAATCGGTGACAATCAGGGGGCGTTGGGTCAAGCGATCCGACGCCTCGAATGTTTCATTGGAGCTACCTTGAGGGCGCGAAATGAAAACTGATTGTTGATTTGCACGGAATCCTGACCCGGGATTTGCATTGAATTCTGACCCACCCGTTGGACCAGCTTTGTGGGTTATTCGGTGGGTATCTGGGTCTTCTTTCTCTCCTTCTTTGGCTGTGTCGTGCTGTTTCTGAAACGATAGCTATCGTTGCCTGTTTCTACAATGTGGCAGTGGTGCGTAAGCCGGTCGAGCAGCGCCGTCGTCATCTTTGCATCGCCAAACACACTGGCCCACTCGGCGAAACTCAGATTGGTGGTGATGATGATGCTGGTTCGTTCGTAGAGCTTGCTGAGCAGGTGGAACAGCAGCGCACCGCCGGTCTGGCTGAACGGCAGATATCCGAGTTCGTCCAGCACCACGAGATCGGCATAGATAAGCCGTGTTGCGAGCTGTCCAGGCTTGCCTACCAGCTTCTCCTGTTCGAGCGCGTTGACCAGTTCGATGGTGGAGAAGAAGCGCACGCGACGACGATGGTGTTCGAGAGCCTGCACACCGATCGCGGTTGCCAGATGGGTCTTTCCGGTGCCAGGTCCGCCCACCAGAACGATGTTGTGCGCCAAGTCGATGAACTCGCATTGATACAGCTGCCGCACCAGCGCTTCGTTGGCGTCGCTGCAACTGAAGTCGAAGCCGCCGATATCGCGATACGCCGGGAAGCGCGCCACCTTCATCTGGTAGGCAAGTGAACGCACTTCACGTTCTGCGAGTTCAGCCTTGAGCAGCCCGGCAAGTACCAGCGAAGCCGACTTGTAGGCCGGCGAGTCCTGCGCCGCGAGCTCGCCCAACGCCTGTGCCATACCGTGCAGCTTAAGTGACTTGAGCATCTGCATCATGACGTCAGGCTGCATGGTTATCCTCCCGGCCTCTGAGTCGATCGTAGCGGCTGACATTGGCTTGCGGCTCGACGGTCAGTGCGAAGGCCTGCGGCGTCTGCAGCGGCGGCACAGGCGGGCTGTCGAGCAGCCTGCTCAGAATGTTTAGCACCGTCTGCTTGTTCGGTGCGCCGGCCTCGAACGCCAGCTCGACGGCTGCGAGCACCATCTGTTCGTCGTGCAGCAGGACCAGCGCCAGAATCTCGACCATCTCCCGGTCACCGCCGGGACGCTTCAGCAGCACGCCCTGCAGTTTGCGGAATCCGGCTGGAAACTCGGCGAAGGGTGCGCCGTTGCGAAGCACTCCGGGTTTGCGCTGCAGGACTGCCAGGTAGTGACGCCAGTCGTAGATGGTCTCGCCGTTGTCATGGCTGCGGTTGATCCGCCGGCCGTGTTCCGCAATCACCTGACCTTCGGCGACGAAGACGAGCTTCGCGGCGTAGACCCGCAGGCTGATGGGTCGGTTGGCAAACGACGCCGGCACGCTGTAGCGGTTGCGCTCGAAGGTCACGAGGCAGGTTGGCGAGACGCGTTTGGTGTGTTCAACGAAGCCGTCGAACGGTTGCCCAACCGGCATCAGGTGTGGCCGCTCGGCAGACCACACGTCCCAGATCGTCATGTCCTGTTCGGGGTGCCGCGTCTGCTGCCAGAGCAGCACGCACTGGTCGGCCAGCCAGTCGTTGAGCGCCGCCAGCGAGCCGAACGTCGGCACCTTCTGCCAGAGCCGGTGCCGGCTGTCCTGGACGTTCTTCTCGATCTGCCCCTTCTCGCAGCCGGAGGCGACGTTGCAGAACTCGGCGTCAAACAGGTAGTGGCTCACCATCGCGCTGAACCGTGCGTTGACCTCGCGGACCTTGCCGGGACGCACCCTGTCGACGGCGGTCTTCATGTTGTCGTAGATGCCGCGGCGTGGAATGCCGCCCCACGCCACGAACGCATGGTGATGCGCGTCGAACAGCATCTCGTGGGTTTGCAGCAGATAGGCCCTCAGGAAGAAGGCACGGCTGTGACTGAGCTGGAGCTGCGCGACCTGCAGCTTGGTGCGCTCGCCGTTGATGACGGCCCAGTCCTCACTCCAGTCGAACTGGAACGCTTCGCCAGCGGCAAACCGGAGCGGAACGAAGGTGCCTCGTCCGGTCGTCTTTGCCTGCTCGTGCTGCTCCTGTCGCCAGCGTCGGGCAAACGCTGCCACACGGTCATAAGAGCCGGTGAAGCCCAGCGCGCAGAGGTCCGCGTGAATCTGCTTGAGGGTTCTGCGCTGTTTGCGGGGTCGGTTTGCTTCGGTCTTGAGCCAGCCTGCGAGCTTCGCAGCGAACCCGTCGAGCTTGCTGGGGCTGTGGCGCTCGGGATAGGCCGGCAGCACAGTGTCAGCCCGTATGTAGCGCCTGACCGTGTTTCTGGACACGCCCAGTCGTTTGGCAATCTCGCGCAACGAGACATGATCGCGAAAGTGCCAGCGTCGGATGATGCTCAATATAGCCACGTCGATCACTCCGTTCCCCTGCCCGTTGCCGAGCAGGTCAGTGTTCTACGTGGGTCAATATTCGATGCAAATTACTGCGTGGGGTGGGTCAGGATTCCGTGCAAATCAACAGACACGCCTCTGCAACGTGCCGGAAGGCGAATTCGACTTCCTGGGTTACACGTTTGGGCGGATGTACTCGGCGACGACTGGACAGGCCCGTATGGGCATGCGTCCGTCGAAGAAGAGTATCCGGCGCATGGTTGAAAAGGTTCATGCGCTGACCGCCGCCTCTACGACGTGGATGGACACCACGGAGCTGATTGGCAAATTGAACCGCACGCTACGCGGCTGGGCGAACTACTTCAAGGTAGGCACGGTCAGTCGCGCATATCGTGCGCTCGATAGCTACACCAGCACGCGGTTGCGTCGGTGGTTACGAACCAAGCACAAGTTAAGACGTCGCAGGGGCGGGAGCTACCTGACCTTCAGGTATCGCATCCGTCAGGCGGCATCGAGTCGCTTTGCCGACCTTCGCACTTCGGCTATGGCGAACGTCAGTGTTCACTAAAAGCGAATGCGTAGTCGCGACCCATTGCTGCCGATCCAGCGTTCGGGTTCCAAGAGTAGGTATCAGAGCGGAACGGTCATTCCGTACCGCCGCTCGAGGACAAATCATTGGCCCTTATAGGTAGTCGGACCCGCCTTTGATCCAGAGATTCTGTCAGACCGGCAGGGAGCTGCCACGATGCGTATTCCACGCGTAACCGAACACTGAATCCACAGCAAAGCGAACATGAGCTACTCATGCGGTGACATATTTTTTGCCGATCGCCGGCGAATCGGAAAGATTTTTTCTCCAGTTAGACTGGCGATTTTCTTTCTGGCTTCCATCAGCTCTATAAGGAGTGATACTTCGCGCTCAAGTGCTTCATTCCAGAGCTTCCGAAAATGCCTCGCATCGGATCGCGCCACCTTGACTGCCACGGTCGATTTATCAGCTGGCTGAACTTGCGCGGCTCGGGCCGCGTCGATTTCGTGAATGAGCGACGAGAAGACGGATCGGGACTTCTTTATGCTTCCCTTGTTGCGCCCGGCCTCAAGAGCCACGGCGTCGTTGGTGATACGGGTTCCTTTCGGCACGAGGTTGGGCCGTCCCTCCTTTAGTCGCTCCAGTGCGGCACGATACTCTTCAAGTACGTTGGGCATTTCGTCTCCGAGTAGAAAGGTCTTGCCACTTCTTTCGAGCCATCTTTAATGCTCTTAAGTCACTACTTTCCATGCGAAATTCGACGCTGTCTCGATCGAGACCTCGAACCAGTTTCTCCTGCATGCGTATAACGTTGTTAAGCTTCGACAGTTTTCCTACGGCGCTCAAACAATTTTTGAGGCAGTCTGTTTCGACCATTCGCATACCGACTTGATTACATTCACCGATCTTTACACAACCACCGAAAGGCGTTTGTGCGTAAGAAATTTCGCCCCGGCGGAACCGAGATAGCGTAACTTTCCTATCAACTACTTCACCTCGATTGCGTTTTCCCTGTTCGAATGAACCTGCTCCTCCAAAGAGTTCTTCGTTGGAGAAAATAACATCTCGCAGAAAGGCCAATCCTTCCGACAATGCGACGCCATCGCGCCACTCGCGTGCCATATGAGTCTTAAAGACTTCAGGATCGTGATCAATAAAGTTAATCGCAAAACTTGACCCTTTGGTGTAGTAGCGGGTCATCTCTTGCGTAATGTGTTGCAACTGCCTTTTCAGCGACGGCAATGATACGAGTCCACTTCGCTGTGCGTACAATGCAAGTGAGCGTCGAAACTGATGTGATTCTAGAGGCCAAGGGACACCAAGTCGAAAACAATCTTCAGCGCGCCATGCGCGCGCTTCATCGATTGCTTCTAGTTCTTGAAGGTCATTTTCGGTAATTGTCGGACAGAGAAGTTGGCGGAGCCGACCATCGCCGTTATTCTGTATCAACAGGGCTGGAGCTTTAAAGCTCATGGAAGAGGCATGGGGTCTTGTCGTGCCAAATCCTAAATAGGAAATCGAGACGAAGAGAGGGTGCTGACTCACCAGTCCTCTTGGGCGGGACGGCTTGATGCCAAGCTCGCGATAGACAAATTTTGCGATACGTTGCGCAAGAGAAACTGCTCGATAACCGTCTGGGGATGTTACCCATTTAGCGCGATGCATTTTTCCCTTGTTAAGTTTCGTTGTGAAACCCGATAAAATAAAATGGATTCGCCCGTTACGAGTTTCTTTCTCCATGCAGTGGTAGGGGAGCATGCATGCTTCCGAGTGACGCATTCCGGAGAATGCTTGAATTTGCAGCTTACATAAGAGCTGGATTTCACTTAGGCCTCTTGAAACTCCTTTTGGATCTTTAGGGAGCCGTTTGGATTCGAAATAATCATTTAAACTGGGATTTGCGGTAACGAGGTCGCGTACAATACTCCTCGCTTCGTTCGAACGAGGAAGAAGTGTTTTTTTCAGATGTTGCGCCATTTTTATCATTTTAAAGTACGGAGCAGCGATTTTCTGAAAATCGAGAAGTTCCTGTTCGAGATTCGACAGTATTATTGAATAAATTCGCGTTGGGAGCGGAGGTGTTTGCAGCGCACCTTTAATCATTTGCGTGACGCGTTTTCTAAGTTCCGTTAAAATAGGATTTCCTGCAACATGGAAGCCGACTTCTTTTTCAGGATCAAGTTTGGTAAGTATGCTGAGCAATCCACTAAATCGAGCGAGGGTTTTGCTTTTGATCGACCGTGAATATTGAGTTATCAATTTTGGATCGCCAAAAAAATCCGATAATGATATGTTCTTTGCACCACAATATCTCGCGATTCTTTTCAAGTGCGCCAGAAAAGCGAACAGCATTCCGTATTCGTAAGTTTCTCCCGATCGTCTGAATACTACGAGATCCATAAGGTGTTGCATGTCTGCAACCATGGGTCCGTGTTCGGGAGGAATATAGGGGTTTATGCTTTGATATCGATGAGAAGGCCCCCAGAACTTGAAGCTTAATCGGGCCTCTCTGCCACCGTTAACAAATGGAGTCCAGTTCCAATAAAGATCGCCGAGACGCGATGCGATGCGGCCATCGGCGAAACGGCTAACAACAGTATCCGGTGGCCGCCGGACTGTACTCCCCTGATCCGTTCCGATTTCGTTTCGATTGCCGAGTGGGAAGGCCGGAGCTGCAGTCATTGAGCGATCTCCAATTCTTCTAGCAAAGCGAGCTTCTCTTCCCAGTATGGCGATAATCTACCTTCGGCGTTGACCTCATGCAAGATGCGTTTCACCATTGCTTCCCGACCACGTGAACACACCTCGTCAAGAATCTCTCGTATCCTATCCTGCACTGGTCGAAAATAGGCCTCAGCGCTAGGCAAATTGATAATTCGCTCTACAACGTATGCACAACTCGCGAGTTTACGGATATCGATCTCGTCAGCATGGACGCGGCATTGAGAACAAAACAGACATCCCTCTGGTTTTGCGCAATCGGGGGTTATTGGTGCGACCTGATCAAGACTCGCGGGAGATCCGTAGTTGATGCATCCACCGACCTCACTTGCGCGATAGTTGTTGCTGGCAGAACGGCGGAGAAGCACGATTCGACGTATCGCCGCCTGCTTTACTTTCGCAAAGAACGTCGTCATCTGATCGTAATGAGACGTCTTTGTTCCGTTCGAATAATATTCGTTTGCTGTCGATTCGGTATGTCCCATGATAGTAGCTGCAACCGATGGATCGTCACGAGTGACATGAAAGTCTTGTTTTGCTGACCGAAGTGCGCGCGATGCGATCGACGTGATGGACGGATCGATTCGTCGTAGAGATGGGAGCAGATTCCCGAATATACCCCCATTCATTTTGCGCGGACTATCTGCATAGTTGGATCCGAGAGATAAAAAAAGATACGGAAACGTCTGAGTACCTAATAGATATCTACGAAGAGAAAGATATTTTTTAAACAGGGGCAGAAATTGGGATCGAATAACTGCATGGCTTGGTTTTCCCCCGGCTCGCCATTTTAGTTCGCGAAAACCCTGCTGAACATTGCTCACAGTGTACTGATCATCATTATTCCACGGTATATCTCGAGCTACTTGCATTGTTATGCCAGTCTGGGCGATAAATAGGCTGGCAAAAGAATTGTGTGCCTTGATTGCCAGCATAAGCCGAAAAAAATGCCGATTATCTCTATTAGCCTGCATTAAAAATTCCGATGTGCGCTTAATTTCTTGACGGGCGATGCTCGGACGTTTATAGATTGTGATAGCTTCATCGAGATCAATTATTTTGCCTGCAATATAATCATAGTTTCTGTTCTTTCTTCGAGTGATTTTCCGTTCCCCACTCATCGTTTTCGCCAGGCACCATTGAACATCGGGGAATATCCACAACCAGTAATCTTTCCATCCAAGGTATTTGGGTAAAATTAACTTATATGGGAAGGGTAATTCATCCACGACCAATTTTGTAAATCCGTCGAATAGCCCCTCGCAAAGCGCGGCCGACTTCGCCAGTTCTGTTTCGTTTGGTGGCTCGGTCCGCGTTCGATCCCCTGCGGGCTGATATATGCGATTTACATTTCTAAAAAGATCATGAATATTAAGGAAGTCTCTAAGCATCTTTTCGACATACAATTGAGTCTGCCATGCAGTAAATCTGCGCGAGCTATTGTTGTGAATGGATTTTTGAAGGAAATCAACAAAAGCTTTGAAGGCGGCATAACTTTCTGGGCCGCCGCTTAGAGCATTAACATGTTCGTTCAAATCGCACCAATCAAGGAAAATTCTAAGGTTATAGAATTGACCAAGTACCGAATTGAGACGGTACCCGTCCTCAGTTTGACGATCACTAAGAAAGCGAATCAATTTTCGGACTATTGGAATGCGTGCGTGCAGAAGTGAAGACCGATCTACAGGTGTTGAACGTAAAGGCATGCCTTTCTTTCTTCCTGACGGACGTTTCCCTCGACGCAAAAAACAGAGGGCTCCGACATCCAAACTACTTTCTCCAAAATCAAGAATTACCCGTTCCGGGTACTTAATAGCGCAACGAGGGCTCAATGGTACGGAAAGGATGATTGGACGTAACTCGACATACCGCACGGCACTCGTTGTATCATTCATCGAGCGTACCTTCCCACGCGCATTGAATTAAGTTCCTGATGTAGTCCTCGTGGGCATCGACCGCTGTGAGGATGGCTTCCCGATCCTGACGATACTGGAGATAGAGGTCCGTTGTCTCCGTATTCACATGTCCCATACGGCCTGCAAGAATAGCGCGTGCCCTAGATAACGTAATCTTTCCGTCTTGCACCAGCGCCATCAAGTGATCGGACATGTTCATCCCATAACTGGCTCTGAGGTCATGTACTCGGTAATGAAACTGCTCGCTGAAATGGTCGTGGATGTGAGGCAAGACGTGATCGCGGATGAACATCCGCACAGTCTGTCCGCGCTTGCGATGTCGGCGATCAAATGAAGAATCGTATCGCGAGAATGCTGATTTCGATTCGTAGTATGGAGTGCCTTGCTGCGTGACAAAAACGTACGGATCTGATTGATCCTCTTCACGGCCCCGTTGTCTACGTGATATTGCCCGCTGCGACTTGATGTAGTTATGAAGCTTGGTGTAGACGTCGCATGGAACATGCAACGTCATCGGCCTATCGTTTTTGGTATCTATTCCGGTCCCGGGTCCAATCTTCGTCCGTATATGAGTCACTGACCTAGGAGTTTCCGATCGGAAGTGACGGACTCGCATGGTTAGTGCCGTTTGTATCCGAGCGCCGGTAGTAAGCATGAAGAGATGGATTAGCGTCATCTCGATGTTCCCAAGCCGAGAAAGCGCCGAGATCACCCAGCCTTGCTCCTCGGTCGATAAAGGACGAAGTCTCCCGCCATCATCTATCTCAGGCTGAAACGGATCGCTCCGGTCTGGCACAGGAATTGACAGATCTGTTGCCTTTCTTTTCCGCAGCGACGTCGCTCCTCGTGCATCTTTTACTGTGATGTGGACATCGTGTTCGACCCACGGATTATGGTCAAAGGTCAACATCCCCGCTTCCTGCAGCCAGCGATAGAAGGCAATTACGGACCCCATCCGCCGTCGGGCGGTCGAGGCTGCAATGTATCCATCGCGAATTTTCGCTCTCAAGTACCCTCTGAATTTATAAGTCGGACGTAGCCTTTGATCCTCCGGAAATACAGTGTAATCAAGACCTTTTTCGGTTAAGAACTCGACAAACGCCGCGAGATCGTCGGCGATCCCTTGAAAGGTGTACATGTTCGGAACAGGCTGACGTCTAAGTCTGGCCAGTAGATATGCCGCCGCTGGTTCCCATGGGCGTCCGTCCCGATCTAGCACGACTGGGAGAAGGTTGTACTGCTCCAAATACTCCGTGTCTTCGAACTCTCTTGCATCACCCCGTCCCGCAGGCCGAAAGTAGTACACGACCGACCTCCGACCATCATTGGAAGGAATCTGGCGGGAGACCGCTCCGAGATCATCTCTTGAGCACAATTCACTGAGTACAAACGTCGGCAGCGTCACGGTACGTGCCTTTACATGCCTTTTAGACCTCGCCGACATTGAGCTCCTCCCGACTGAGCATAGGCCGCGGCCATGCAGAAATTCGTGGAAGTACCCGTGTGGACAACTTCGCTGCACACAGGACAAGCCTGTGCACAGCCGGCCATCGGCCGGTTCCGAAGTTGACCACACTCGAGCACTGACGCGCCCGCTTCGCAGGCTTGCCCAAATGAAGAAAAGAATCCGATCCAAACCGCCGCAATGTCCACTGTTCGAAGCGACTTTGTTTCGAACAAGGCGAAGTACCAGATCAGAGTTGGGGCTGGAAGGTAGTAAAGCACACTTTTGTCCACTTTCAAGTGAACTTGCCATACAATGTTGATGGTCAGAAACTTATCCGTAATTGAAGCATGAGCGGCGTGGGGCGCGTCTGACCGGCGGT
>NZ_JARESX010000105.1:0-19965 GCF_046026435.1 Paraburkholderia sp. RL17-381-BIF-C
CCCCCCCCCCCCCACCCTCTTTTTTTTTCTCTCCGCTCGCGGGGCGCGGGCGGGCGCGCGTGGGGGTGTTGGGGGTTTGGGGGGGGGGGGGGCGCCCCCCCCCAAAAACCCCCCCACGCTGAGCCATTCGTTCAGAATCCGGCGCGGGACCAGGAAATCGAGCACTTCGCGTTGCATCGGTTTCCCTACTTCCAACTTGTCCACGCCATCAACCTGCTGGGCTACAAGAAGTGCGGCGAGTACGTGGGCATCTAGCGCCGCAGTTGACAATTGCAGGATATCTTCGCTCCGGTGCAACTGAATCTCTATCTGCGACGGATTTCCGATATAGCCTTCCGGGAGGAGTATCTCAGTTCCTGTGATTGTAGAAACAGGCGCTAGTCGCTGTTGCGTTGGGCTATCAATCGCCATCAGTGACGCAATGCGATTCTTTATTTCCTGCCACGTCTCGTCACTAAGGACGCCGTTTCGAGTCCTTGGATTGCTCATTTCACTGTAGAACGACGCAAAATCCTTCCACTCCGTTTGTTTGCGACCGCTCCCCGAGACCCCTTGCGTTTTAAGATTTCCGGTAACGTGGCTCAAGATTTCATCTTGCACCTGCGATGAAAAGCCGACGGCATCACGCATACGCAAGAACTCCTTTCCAGTGACCGCGTAATCGCTAATGTCGCCCAGCCGCTTGAGACTTGGCGCGGGCCAATGGACGTCGCTCAAGCTCTTTGGCTGATGAACATGCTCCACCCAAGAACCCGCATTGAAACAATCGTCTTTCGCAACACTCACAAAGCGGGACATATGTCCGGAATAACTGACGATCAGTTCGGTTTTCGCACGGGTGAGGGCCACGTAGAGGCGCGATAGCTCTCTGAAGGATTCGTTCGCCGGAAGCTCTGGGTGTGGTATCACGCGATCAGTGCAATTCAGGACGATCATGACGTCGAATTCGAAACCTTTTGTCTGATCGAGATCGGAAAGAAAGAGCGCGCCTGCCGACAAATCGGTCGAGCCACACAACACTGGTAGTGTAAGACCTCTGGCCAACTCTTCGATCGCTGCTTGCGAGTAGCCACAGATGGCGATGCATGCTTTTTTGATATCAGTTTCGCCCAGTCGATCCGTTACATACGACATCGCCATGGCGAGCTCCTCGTGAACTGAGGAAGCGCTCAACAAGAGCGGATTTGACGACGTGAAGTTAGCAAATTCGGGGGGAGTAATTTCGAGATCAATAGTTCCCGCAGGAATCGTATCAAATGAGCGAGTGAGGACAGTGTAGGCCGCAGCGAGAATCTGACGGCTATTGCGATAATTTTGGTTCAGTCGAATCCATCGGGCTGAGGGCAGGTCGATCTCTGCCGTTTTAAAATCGGAATACTTCGTATGCACGGTCTGAGCCGCATCGCCGCTGAGAAACAAATCGTTGTGCCCGGCCTTGGTCAGCCTTCTGATTATCTTCAACTCTAAAGTACCAAGATCCTGGACTTCGTCAACTAACACATGATCGTACTCGGCAACGAGTGCATCCAGATGTTCGTAAAGGGCCGTCACGATACCAACATCATCGATTGCCCCCACGGCATCCATCTTCTTTTCCCAACCAACGAGTCCTTTGAGGATAGACTCCCTATAGCGTCGCTCGAGCGCGATGACGCGACCGATACGATCCATTTCGAGATAGGCCTGCCGCTCTGTCGGCGAGAAAGCACTGCGAACATAGTCCAACTCTTGCCTCAGATAATCTTGGGGGAAAACTTGCCGGACAAGCAGCGTGCGAGCGACATCCTGCAACACCTCCGCATCCATATTGTTATTCTGACAATGAAAGTACTCCTCCCAAATATCATCGATATGCTCTGATATCGCGAATCCATTCCTGGCGACGGTCTTCTTGCTGTAATACTCATTTTTTCGGGGATTAAACTGCAATAGTTTTTCCCGGCATAGCTCGAAAATCGATCGCACTACGATATTCGATGGTTTTGTGCTCCCGCCCTCTGCCAAGATGAGTTCGGAGATAAGCCGTGCCAATGCATCGTTGAGCGTCAAAATCAGGACGCGACGATCTGGTGCTTGGCGCGCAAGTCTCAACGCCCGATGTATGACTACACATGTTTTCCCTGAACCAGACACTCCCGCAAGACGCGCAGGACCATTGAAGTCCCGACTGACGATCTCACGTTGTGCGGGATGCAGATACAGCATCCACTCTTTGAAGTCGGCGGTCCGGACGAAATGCTCAAAAAGGACCGGATCCACATCCTGAACCCGAACCGTGGTCTCACCCGACACGATCGACGCGCTTTCCGAAGCTGTGAGCACCGTGACCGGTTTAACCGTCTTTTCAAGCAAGTCGATCCGATTCTTTGCCTTGGTCAGGTCGCTTGAACGAAGTGCGAGTAAAACGTCCAACAGTGCGTCACGCAGTTCCGGATCGTCAATTTGTTCCACTGAGTCCAATACCTCTAACTCATCGGTGTGCGACTCGATCGCACATACTCGCGCTTTCGAACTGGTATCTAGTGAGCTGAGTAATTTATCCTTATAGCGAGCACTGAGCTGTTCAAGCACGGGGCCATTGCTCATCCAATCGGTGGGCGAGGCAATCAGACCATGCCGGCCAACTGCAGTGTCGGACACGAAAACGGGATCTACGCGAAGTGCGCCACCGTTCTCGCGTGCAACAAAATCGAGCCCCTTGTTACCGTCCAACCAACCGTCCACTGCTGCATGATCCCCAGCGAAAAGGAAAATGCAAATATCATTGCTATACGCCGTGACTAGCCTCGCGAACCCTGTCAGGTCATATTTGACGCAGTGCGCAATCCGGTTTTCTCCGTGGTTGGTCGTTGGCGTGCCTGCGAACACCTCAGGGTGGGTGTACGCACCCGCGGCGTTTGCTCTGCCCCATATCGCCTCGACGGTTTTGCCGGCTTTCTGAAAGGCTCCTCCCTTCTGATATAGCTTTTTCAACGAGGGCAAAAAATCTTTATACGCCAGATATTGCGGCATGGCCTTCATGGTCTCTTCGATGGTTTTGTTTTTTGCGGCTTCGGTTTGCCGCCCCCGGACATAGATCGACACTTTCGCTTTCGACAGCGCTGGACGGTCACCTCAAAAGCCGTCTTTTGCGATTTATCCAGTCTGCCAGCAGCCGAGCGACTTGTAAATTGCCCCAACGTCCCAAGTAAGCAACCATTTATACTTTTATTCACATTGCCGCCCGTCCATGCCGCCTCAGAGTTTCGTAGCGGCGAAATTGGGGTTTCATCGCTCGCGTTTAGTTCTTCTTTTCGCCGGCGCACGAGCCGCAAAAAATCCATTATGCGTAGCCGTGTGGCGTGATTCGCCGATGCTCTGGGACCTTACGGAGTCGAATAATGGGCGTCGGGCGAGCAGCAATGAACCGGGCCATGCCAGACGTCCTGTCGCGCCTCGATTCACGCCTGCCTCGGGTATTAATAGATTCTCTTCGAGAGCAATGGCAACGACTAGTCGATATCGACAAGCAGATTGCTGCCATCGAGCAACGACTCCGTACATGGTTACGTGAGAACCCGGCCTGCAGGACAATCGCAGAAATCCCGGGCGTGGGGTTTCTCACTGCCACTGCCGCCGTCGCTTCTATGGGCGACCCGAAAGCCTTCCGGTCTGGGAGGGAATTTGCGGCATGGCTGGGCCTTGTTCCCGCGCAGTTCGGAACCGGCGGCAAGGGCCGCCTGCTTGGCATCAGCAAGAGAGGAGACCGGTAACGTTGCAATGGCAAACAGGTAAGATCGGGACTCATCAAACCTGCATCGTCTTCCGGACGTCATGGTCCGTGGCAAAAATGAGGATTGAGTCAGCGGATTCCATTAGGGCCAGCGGGCATCGACCTGCACGGGCCGAATATAAAACCGCAGCCTTTATCTGTTCGACAACGCAATAAGTCCTTGGCAAGCTGGAGGCGTCCATATAAAACCATGGAGAATGAGATTCTCCGGGAAGCCGTGGAGGTGATGAAGTCGCGAAAATGGATTGCGCGCTCACTCTCATTGCCGGGGGACGGCCAGTGACGCTGGTCTGCGACGTTCTCGGTGTGGCGCGCTCAAATGTGTCGGTAAAGCTCGCCCGGACTGCTGACTGGCAGGATGGCCGTCGTGCACGCAAAACGGATGATGCTGGCATTGTCGACGAAATCCGTTTGCTCGTTGCTGACTTGCCGAGCTACGGCTATCGACGCGTCTGGGGCCTGTTGCGAAGCGAGCGGGAATTGCGATGTGAGGTTCCAGTGAACGCGAAACGTGTGTATCGCGTGATGCGCCAGCACGATTTGCTGCTTCACAGGAGGCCAGCGAGGCCGCGCATCGAGCGTCGTGATGACGGCACGGTGGCGGTGCCCAGAAGCAATCAGCGATGGTGCTCTGACGGCTTCGAATTTCGTTGCGACAACGGTGAGCCGCTGCGCGTGACGTTCGCGCTTGATCGCTGTGACCGCCTGCGACCGCGAAGCGATGAGCTGGGCAGCGACGACAGGCGGTCATAGCGGCGACGTGGTGCGCGACGTCATGCTGGCAGCTGTCGAACATCGCTTCGGGAACGTTCGCAAAGCGCCTACGCAAATCGATGGCTGAGCGACAACGGCTCGGGTTACATTGCCGAAAAGACCCGCGCGTTCGCTTCAGATATTGGTCTCAAGCCGCTGACCACGCCCGTATGTAGCCCGCAAAGCAACGGCATGGCAGAAAGCTTCGTCAAGACCATGAAGCGCGATTACGTTGCGTTCATGCCGAAGCCAGACGCGGCGACCGCAGTGCGCAATCTGGCCGTCGCATTCGAACACTACTACGACAAACACCTACATAGCGCGCTGAGATACCGCTCGCCGCGTGAGTTCCGACGTAAAACAGATTCATCAACCTTGGTGTGAGACGGTGTCCGGGAGTACGGGGGCAAATCCACACATCTCAAGCACGACTGCCGACTAAGACCTTGGGCTCTTCTTCTTTTTGTCCTGTAGCTTGCTGCGTGCTATCTTCGGTTGGAACATCTGAAATCTTCTTGCGTCGTGGGCGCCTGGGTTTGGGCTTAATCACCTCTGCTCCGTGCCCCGGAATCTCCGCCTTCTGACCGTATAGCTTTTTTCGAAGATTCTCTGCGTCCTTTGCGGCAAGCGCGCTCAAAAAATTCCGGATGGCGATTACCAAAGACACTAGCGCAGCAACTCCGCCAAACCATCGTTGGAGTTTGATAGTTTCTTTTGTTAGCGACCGTAGTTCGCCGCCGTCTTTCATGGACTTGCAGATTGAATTGGTCTCCGATTCATTGAACCTTGTCTCGCGAGTAATTTTTTGTTCATCTGCACAGTCGGACACATTAAACGACCAATCCTCACCAAACCACCAATCTTTCCAGAGCGCCCTGACCGTTGTAGCGTCAGTCGCGAACCAGGTCCCAGACGCCTTCATTTTAAAGTAAGCTGTAGGCGATGAACCGAGGTTGGCAGCAGAGAAAAATACTATCGACGCGACTACAGCAAAAGTGACTCTGCTTTTGCAATGGTACTTGGATGGTTCCCGAACGATTTCTTTGGTTGTTGCATCAATCCAAGATCGAATTTTTTGAAGATGAAGCATTCCTATGTTATGTGCATCGGCCCAAGCGATAAGATTCTGCATATCGGCAAAAGTCTCGATCTTCAATCGGTAGAGGAATCTGAATTTTTCCAAGTCACGATTTTTTTGAAGGAAAAGTTTCAACGCTGGATCATGTGCATCAGTTTTTCCAGCCATTAAATACCAGATTCGCTCGAGAATGCTCTGGATGGAGCCCGCTCGCCACCAAAAAATCCCCCCCAATATAATGATGGCGACCGAGGCATAAGGCAGCCGTGAAAAGATAGGGCTTTGTATAAATTCTGACAGCGATCCCATGTTACTGATCTCCTTCGCATACAAGATAGTTTCTTCCACAGACCCGAACGACACCGATCCATGTCGCTAACCGTTAGCCGACGGATGATATCCGCGGTACGTACTATGCGTCCCCGCGACATATGAGAGGACAATTTGAGGTTTAATGCTGGGGACAGTTTCTGGCAAAAATCAGCACTCAAACGATTGAAATCGAAAACTGACTGCTGCCTGTTGACCGCGAAAAGCGATCAGCCCAAGCTGCGATCGGTTAGATGCCCCAGATGATGCTGGGTGATGTGTATCTGTGGTATCTGCGTACCTGTTGCCTCTGCAGTTTTAATGGCAAGCCTGCACCTCAGTTTCCCGAGCGGGGGATGCGTCGGGCCGGCCGACACCGTAGTCCGTAGTACCTCGGAAGCGGCCGGATACGTCCTGCTCCGTCGGCTGGTCAAAGTGGATCGGATACCGTCCGACGCTGATCGGCGCAGACTGATTGCGCCTTCCGTCGGTTCCGCGCGCTCCCGTAGAACGCGTTAAAGATGTCAAGTTTGCGCGGGAGCGCCGACCAAGAGTGCTCACGGATTCGGCTGCACCAGCACCGTTCAGCCGTGGTCGGACAAGAGCTTGAAATGCCCCCTCAGGTCTCCCTTTCCTTCCCTCAAAACACCAGCGTTACGCGCCAGATACACACATGCCCGATTGACATCCCAAGGCACTTCGTCGAGCCGTTCCGCGAGTAACGTGAAAGCCTGCCACTCATCGGTACATATCTCAAGCACAAGCCGACGCAATTCGGCTTCCTCCTCAACCACCACATCTCGATCTCCTTCTGCGCTCTCGCACCAGACGATACTGTGATTCCAAATTATGAAGTGGCTCTGGCATCCTGTATCACGCCAAACTGACGGGAAAATCGAAATTTGATTCCGCTTCTTGTAGTAACGCCATGCCTTGTCGGTGCGCGGATCAAGGTTGATGGCCAGCTTCTCCCCACATCCATCTGGACACACCATCACAAATGAGCGCAGCACTCCACGTTCGACGAGGACAAAGTCGCCCGGGCACTTAAGTAGGCTGTCTGCTTCGTGTCGGCGTGCAACCTTCCCTTTATCACGAATTCTAGTCGCCTTCACCAGCCCTCTCCTTGATCTGCATGATAAGCTTGGCACCAAGCTCAAGCGCAACTACGCGCCTCCCCTTATCAGCGACAGTTTGACCTTGCCCCTGTTTGACGAATCCCATAGCCACGGAAATCAGGCCGCTTCGCCTCGCTGAACTGCGGCCCAGTTTTTCTCGAACGTCATGGGGCTGACGTAGTTGAGCGTCGAGTGTAGGCGCCGCGCATTGTAAAAGCCGAGCCAATCAATCACTTCATCCATTGCGGCACGCCGCGTGGCGAAGTACTGCGCTCGCTTTGCCTTGCTTGTCATCGTTCTTCTCCTTGCTTGAGTTTACCTGCTCAGCAAGGGATTCGTTTTTCCGGGGCAAGCTCAGTTTTTGGCTCAAACTTGCAATATCTCCACAGAGCAATGACGAGCGCGATGGGATATTCGAGATCATCGCTCTGCTCGTAAGTGCCAAACGAACGAATACGCTGCAAGCACCCGAACAACCACGAGTCGGGTGTCGGTGCAGCATCGATACCGGGTGCAGTCAGAATCGCATCGAGGTCGTAGAAAGGGGTGATCTGCCGTTCCCACTCCGGTTGCTCGAACGGATCACTACTGGAATTCCCGTTGCTTTGCTCGTCAAAGACAAGCGAGACCTCAAGTGTCGCCACGTCAACGCAGAGCGGCGCACGGTTGCCATTATCTGTTGTCCCTCTTACTGCACCGAGATCGATCAGAATGGCGTCGTCGCCGCGTACTCGAACGTTGTCTCCGTGGAGGTCTCCGTGAATCGTCGCCGCGCGATAGCCAAATTTGTATTCGCATAGCGAAGCCCAGAGTTTGCGAACATCAAGATTCTGGCGTCGAATTCGCTCTGAATTCAGATACTCATCACGGATCCAGTCGGGCGATGCAACCCCGAGCCGCACCGCATCGTCAGCGGGTGAGCCGAAGTGCTTTGGTAGTTCCTTGGCTCGGTCTCGCCATCGCCGCAAGGTGCGGTTGAACAAATTCGAAATCGCTGCTTCACCACGCCCCTCTCGTGCGGCTTTGAGAAGCGACTCGGACTTGTCGACGAAGTCTGCTACATACACAGACTTTTTGAGTCCCGCGACGAACACCTCGAGATTGGGACGGAGTTCGAAGGGTACATACGGCGAGACGGCGTTCATCGCACCGACCTCCTCGCTCAACTTGCTGCGATCGCCAATCTTCACAAGTCGTGGCTGCGTCCAGTGCCCAATCGAGGCGTGCTGTTCGCGACGCTTCTCGTACGCCATGAAAACCTTGGAACCGGAACGACCGCCAGAAATCTCCCTGAGGTGCAGTTCGTCTGCGCGCTGAAACGCACGGGCGACAAGCCTCAGCTCTTCGTCGCCAAGCTTCTCGAAGAGGCCGATCTGTTCAATCTTGATATCGTGCCACCTGCGTCCCGGCTGGGAGTCAACGAATAGGTCGAAATTGACCTCCTTCAGATGAGGCCGAATGAATACGACGTTATCCCATTTGTACGTTTCGTCGAGCGCGTGCAGTCGGGTCTTACGGATGTCAAAGGCTTGCTGAGCGGTGGTGCCAAGTATGATGACCCGGATATTGTGGTCAACAAACGCGGCAAGATGCGAGAAGCCAGCTTCTGCTGCTGCACTGTCCCCGTCTTTGTAGCCCAGAACCGCAATGAGAGTCGTGGACAGCAACGCATCATGGACCTCGGTCGCGGGAAGATCCAACAGTATCCTGAACCCTCTCAGCTCGAGGCGGTCCACCTCCCCGGCCAACGGCGGCGCACCAAACCAGAGTATTGTATTTATAAGCTTCATACCCCCTCCACCGGCAGAAAGGGCAAGCCTTTGGTTGGACCATCGCCGATCACCCCTTCGGGACCGCACGTAGCGCAGTCCGGCGCTATCCTGCTCGAAAGAAGGCCAACTCTTCCAGTGAGCGCATCGTAGGACTGCCACCGCGCCCGGGCGGGTATTGCGGTGAAGGCGCCGAGAAACATTGTGACGGCCAGCGACACCATCGTGCTGTTAATGGAAATCACAGCAGGCTGCCTCGCTCCACCTTCATTGAAGTAAGGATCCGCAGCGCGCTCCTCGGGCGTCATAATCTCCTCGCGAATCCGTGCGGCATTCAATGCATTGCTACACCACAAACAAGGGAGGCCTGGTGCAAGCATCTGCGTGCGCCCCGTCACCGCCTGCACTTCGCCTTCGTGCGCATTGATGGAAACACCAATGTCGAATGACGGAATCAGGTATTGGTACGCAAATGCAGAAAGGAACGTGCGACTCGAGTGCGAATCGGTGCAAATGAAAATGCAGTCAACCGTGCGCAGCAATTTTGCAGCTTCGGCAGCCATCACGGAGCCAACGTGGGAGCGCACGATCACATCATCGGCAATGCGGTGGATCATCTCCGCCGCGACCTCAATTTTTTGCCGGCCGACAGACGCCGCGCCAGCCCCGACAACTCGATTCAGATTGGTGTCTTCTACGGTGTCGCCGTCAACGAGCACAAACTGCCGAATCCCGAGATATGCCAACTGCTGAGCGGTAACCGAACCAGTACCGCCCAAACCAACAATCGCGACATTGAGCCGGCGCAAGATTGCTTGTCCGTCTTCGCCGAATGCACGCACTTGCCTGTCGTAACGCTGCTCACCCTGTCCTGCTACGGCAGCGCCGTGAAAAACGACCTTCGATCCAACCTCACGAACCGTGACTCGCTCGCCTTCCCCGAAGCGCCGGGCGTTCAAGTGGCCATCGCACAGAACCAATGAAAAGCACGGACGCCCGTCGCTTCTGCCATTCAAGAAGTCGACGAGCGTCGCTTCCGTCGCGTCGTCCGTCGGCGAAAAGCCAAGAAATCCACTCGGATGCGTATGCAGCAGCGCGAAGCAACGCTTCGTCTGGCGCGCACATCGGGTCACCCTCGTCAAAAACTGCGGAGCGAACGTGATTTCAGTGACGCTCGCAGTGACACAATCGTCGGAACCAGCCACCACGACCTCGTCGACGAGATAGCGGTCGCTGATAGGATCGTAATTCAGATACAGCGCCGCACCCCGCTCAACATCGGAAGCGAGCGCGTCGACAAGACCAGCGAGCGTCGAACCACCGATGACGATTTCGCTCATTGGACCGCCTCAAACCGTCGACGAATTACATTCACGTACGTCGTCAGGATGCAGTTCGACGGATTCCACGGAGTCTGGAGGTGCCATGAGAACCACAGCTTGCCAGGATCCGGCTGGCCGGGGTTCGGCTGTCCGATCTGCGCGTTTTGCGGCATGGCGCTGTTCGCCAAGCGCAACGATGGGTCCGCCCAGAAACAGTCCGGGGCGGCGAACGGGTAGCCGTTCGGCACGACGAACCGGACCTCCGTCATGGTTTGGTTCCAGCCAGCTGGCAGTGGCATCACGGGGATGAGCACCTGATACACCCCATTTCCCATCGCCGTTAGTGATGCGCCCGGATATGCTCGGAGTACGTCAGCGAACTGCTCGTCGAGCGATTTCATACGCGGCCAAAAGTAGCGGGGGGAACGATTGCGAAATGCGCCGGCGTAGTGCGCCCCTTGAATTCGACCACCGTCGTCGGATGGATCACCTCGTCCTCCGAGGAGTCTTCGCTTTCGAGCACGAGCGAATTCGCGGGATTCCAATCCGGCACGCGCGCGGCGATTTGCGCGCCAGTCAGGCTTGCGTGTTCGGTCGTGTACTCGACACCGTCTACGAAATACACGTAGACAGCCGGCGGCGCCTCGCGCTTGTGCGTGCGCAGATGTTCAACGCCCGCACCATCGAGGCGGAACGCCCCCTTCAGCGGCAGCTTCTCGTTGCCCTCTTCGTTGCGATTCCAAAGAAGATCTTCATCTTCCGACACATTCGCCAGCCGGCGAATCTCGCTGATATCAATTGAGGGTTCCCCCCACCACACAGAGTGGGTGTTCACCGTCACTTCGTAGGTCGCGCCAGTCGGGAAGGCATAAAACTCCGCCTTCTGAGCCTCGAGATCAATCTCGTCGTCCGTGCTGACGACCCGCGAGCCGTGGGCAGTCCGCTGGATCAGCACGTAATCGTCCGCCGGCTCATAGCCCCCGTCGGAAAGCAACTGCAAAGACTCGAGCGTACGGACAGCTGTATGCGCCTCTTTGCCATTGATAAGGAATGCGAATTTCACAAAGTGTTCGTTGTCCATATTCCACCTGTCAGTCTTCAAGTTTGGTAGCTTGTGAATGTTTCCGTCAGCGCGCCGCGGTTAAGCCCAAGGAACCTGCCGGCGAGAGGTACAATTAACATGATACATCAACAAACAAGAACCATCAAAGAAACTTTACGCATGTGGTCCGATATGTCTGAAAGCACTGCCAAGAATCGCTGGGGCGTTGAGCAACGTCTT
Organism: Paraburkholderia sp. RL17-381-BIF-C; assembly: GCF_046026435.1. NCBI lineage: Bacteria > Pseudomonadati > Pseudomonadota > Betaproteobacteria > Burkholderiales > Burkholderiaceae > Paraburkholderia > Paraburkholderia sp. RL17-381-BIF-C. Next base: position 11,404 of record NZ_JARESX010000105.1, read on the forward strand.
GAATTTATTGACTTTGTTCTGTACTGGGAAGGCGAGATCAATCGATCACGCATCACTGATCAGTTCGGCGTGTCAGGTCAACAAGCTTCCAATGACCTTACGCGCTATCAATTGATTGCACCCCAAAATATCCGCTACGACCTAAGTAGCAAGCGCTATGTACCGACGGAAGAGTTCCGCTGCCGACTCATCAAACCAGATGCCGAGAAGTATCTGGGGCAAGTGCACGCGCTATCGAGTGGAGTGATTCGGAAAGAAGACACGTGGCTCGATATCGGCACCGCAGCTGATTCACTTCCGATTCCCACGCGGGCGGTTGATCCGGAAATACTTCGCGCCATCTTACGAACCATTCGCAGCAATAAATCAATTGAAATTTGCTATCAATCTTTTAATAACGCGACGCCAGAACCCGTCTGGCGACGGATAACTCCTCATGCCTTTGCTTCGGATGGGTTGAGATGGCACGTCCGCGCGTTCTGTCATCGTTCAGGCATATTCAAGGACTTTCTGTTGTCTCGATGCCGTGGAACCCGCGATGAGCAAGCTGCCGAAGCGAGCCAATCGGAAGACACCGAATGGCTTAGCTACTTTGAGGTGAAGCTGATCCCCAATCCCCGGCTTAACCCGTGGGAACGCAAGGCCATCGCACTCGACTACGATATGCACGATGGGGAGGTCACACTTCAGATACGCCTAGCTCTTCTCTATTACTTTGACAAACGTTTCGGTACAGAATTTGAGTGTCGAACACCGCTGGACTTCGCACAGGATCCGAAACGAACACCCGTTGTAATTTCCAATCGAGACGAATACCTCCATGCTATAGGTAGCATAAGCAGTTGGTAGACGTCTGAGTGCGGAGGCCTACATATGGTCAGCGTCATGAGACGGCTGCCCGCGGACCTCGCCAACCATCACGATGGCGTGCTTTGCTCACGTAAACATACAGTTGCGCTTCACGCTTGAAACCGTCGAGCGACTTGCGCCCTCAGGAGCGTACCCATGCTGGGCGTACCAGAAGCAACAAAGCCGACTTTAAGTCGGCTTTGTTGTTGAGGCATAAACTTGCTTTTTGTGACTGGAAGCATATCGTTGCGCCGAGCGCAAAAATATCCTTCCAGTCTCATGCTGGACGTCTTGAAGCATCTCTTTGGGAGGAGGACTATCAAACTGCCCCATGAAACCCATAACTGGGAATGGTTCACCATATCTGAAGCCTGAAGAGACCCCCAACTCCGCCGCACGGTCGACTTCGAACGGCGCGCTGGTTGCTGGAGCTGGTGATTGGCCGAGAATTCCCTCAGTAATTCTCTTTCGCCGAACACCCCTCCGAGGGGGCTAGCCAACTACAGGGGCGCGCGGGGTGGTCTCCATGGTGGCCCATAGATTTTTCGGCAAAAAAAGCCAATAGTTACAGTCATTGCTATTTGGTCTACTTAGACATTTGCGAGCACTGAGTGCACTAGGCGCCCATTCTCAGGTGCGCAGGTTTCGCGTAAAGTCCGTAAGACAATTACTACAGACGAACAGACCGTGAGCCAGACCGGGAATTTCAGCTTTCTAGCCGAGCATTCGCCCCTCCTCGCGCAGCTCGGCGCTGCCGCTGAGCAGACCTTCGCCAGCGACCCGAATACGACCCTCATCAAGCTCCGCCAGTTCGGCGAGGCGATGGCCCAAGACCTAGCTGCGCGCTTTGGCGTCGAGTTCGACCAGACAACGAAGCAGTCGGACCTCATTTTTCAGCTTGATCGCGAGGCGGGTCTCGACAAAGCAATCCGTGGGTTATTCCACACGCTCCGCGTCGAGGGCAACAAGGCTACACACGAGTTCAAGACCCAGCATAAGGAGGCGATGGACGGCCTGAAGGTCGCCCGCGCGCTCGCAATTTGGTTCGAAACGTCATTTGGGAAGCAGGGAACAGCTTTCAAACCGGGCGCATTCGTACCACCTGAAGACCCCAGCACGCACCTGCGCGACCTTCAGATCGAGATTGACAAGCTCAAGGCGCAACTGAAGAGCGCGTCGCAATCCCTCGAAAGCAGCCAGCATCTCGCTGACCTCGTGGCGCAAGAGAAGGAGACGTACGAGACGCTCGCGTTGCAGATGGACGTTGAGGCGAAAACGTACAAGGAACTTGCGTTCGAGCAGGAAGCGGCGCTGAAAAAAGCGCAACAAGCTTTCGACACCCAATTGAAGGCACTCCAGGACCAACTCGATGCGAAGCAGGTTACTCAGGCGAGGATCAGCACACAGAAGGCTACACTGCAACTTGTCCTCTCCGAAGACTTGACACGCATTCTCATCGACAAGCAGTTGATGGAAGCGGGGTGGGACGCGGATTCCGTGGAGCTAAAGTACGGAAAGGGCGTGCGCCCGGAGCCGGGAAAGAACAAAGCCATCGCGGAATGGCCGACCCACGAAGGTCCGGCCGACTACATGCTATTCGCAGGCATGATGCCCATTGCCATCGTAGAGGCGAAGAAGAAAAGCAAGGGGGTGGCGGATACTATCCAGCAGGCGGAGCGATACTCGCGTGGTTTGAAGCTCACACCAGAGCTAGTCGCACCGTGGCAAGCGGCGGGGCAGACGGGGCCGTGGCCCGATGGTCAAAAGGGCTCCTTCAAAGTCCCGTTCGTGTATTCGTGCAACAGTCGCCCTTACATCAAGCAACTAGCTGAGCAGAGCGGCACGTGGTTTCGTGACGTTAGGGCCCCCTCGAATCTATCCAGTCCTCTCGCAGGTTTCCATCAGCCTGACGGTCTAATTGATCGGCTGAAGCGAAGCAAAGAAGACGCCGAAGCGAAGCTTGCGTTAGAAAGCTTCGACTATCTTCGGTTGCGTGATTATCAAGTCAAGGCCATTCAGGCCGTCGAGGAAGCGCTATCTGACGGGCAGCGCGCTACGCTCGTTGCGATGGCGACCGGTACAGGCAAGACGCGCACTATCATTGGCCTGATGTACCGCCTATTGAAGGCAGAGCGCTTCCGGCGCATCCTCTTTCTCGTCGACCGCACAGCGTTGGGGCAGCAGGCGACTGACACCTTTGACGAAGCATTGCTTGAACAAAATCAGCCGCTATCGAAAATTTATAACGTCGCGAAGCTCGGCGATATGGCAGCAGAGGCAGAAACCCGTGTTCAAGTTGCCACGGTTCAGGCGATGGTTCGGCGCATCCTCCAGTCTGAGTCGCCACCAGGTGTTGACGAATTCGATTGCATCATCATTGATGAAGCACACCGCGGCTATACGCTCGATCAGGAGATGACAGAAGGCGAGCTTGTGATGCGCGATCAAAATCAATACCTGTCCAGCTATCGTCGCGTGCTCGACTATTTTGACGCGGTGAAGGTTGCGCTAACTGCGACGCCCGCGAAGCACACCACTGAGATATTCGGAAAGCCGGTCTACACGTATTCGTATCGCGAGGCCGTTGCGGACGACTGGCTGATCGACCATGAACCTCCAATTCGATACGAGACGCTTCTCTCAAAGAACGGTATTAGCTTCGCGAAGGGCGAGACAGTCACAGCAATCAATACCTCGACGGGTGAGATAGAGTTGTCGGAGTTGGAGGATGAGTTGAGCTTTGGCGTTGATGCATTCAATAAGAGTGTCATTAGTGAGCCGTTCAACAAGGTCATCTGCGACGAGTTGGCGAAGGAGTTGGACCCGTTCGGAGACGAGAAAACACTCATCTTCTGCGCTACCGATATGCATGCAGAGATGGTGAAGCGCTTACTTGGCGAGGCTTTCAAAGAGCAATATGGCGACTCGTACAACGAGGCAGCAGTCGAGAAGATAACCGGCCAGTCAGATAAGGTTAGCCAGCTCATTCGACTATATAAAAACGAGAAGTATCCTAGCATTGCCATCACGGTTGATCTGCTGACTACGGGCATCGACGTGCCAACAATCTCCCACCTCGTGTTCCTGCGCCGAGTGCGTTCCCGAATCCTCTATGAGCAGATGATCGGCCGAGCAACGCGCCGATGTGATGAAATCGGCAAGACCGTTTTCAAGATTTATGACCCGGTAGACATCTACGCTGCGCTTCAGGACGTATCAACTATGAAGCCGCTAGTTAAGGACCCGAACGTCACGATGGAGCAGTTGATCGGGGAGCTTATGGACCCCGCTAGCATTGACGCGCCGGGCAGTGCGCCCGATCGCACGCACGCTCACGAGGTACTCGATGCGTTGAGCCAAGGCTTGATGCGTGTGCTTAGAAAAGCAACGCATGCAGCGGAGAAGAGGCCTGCCTTGCACGAGCGACTCGCCCAGCTTGAGCAAGTCTGGGGCGTACGACCAAGTAAGCTCCACGAGCATTTGCATTCGTTAGGGCCGGCTGGCGCAGCGGACTTCGTGCGTAAGCATATGCAGCTTTTGGAGCAGCTTGCCGAGGTGAAGCAACTTGTGGGCACTGGGCACATGCCGATCATCTCCGAGCACGCGGACGAGCTTGTGCTGCGCGAGCAAAGCTATGGCGAATACGGACGCCCGGAAGATTACCTCGATAGTTTCAATCACTTCATCCGCGAGCAAATCAATCAGTCGGCTGCTTTATCGGTTGTCGTGAATCGCCCGAAGGACCTGACGCGTGCAGAACTAAAAGAGGTCCGCATGTTGCTCGATCAGCACGGCTTTACCGAGGCGCGAATCAAGAGCGCATGGCGGCAGCAAACGAATCAAGAGATTGCCGCCAGCATCGTCGGCTTCATCCGACGGGCCGCGCTGGGCGAGGCTCTAATATCGTTCGATCAGCGCGTAGCTCAAGCGATGGAAAGGATCTACAAGCTTACAAATTGGACGCCCGTGCAGCGCACATGGCTGGGACGGCTGGCCAAGCAACTCGCGCACGAAGTCGTTGTCGATCAGCAATTCGTGAACAGCACGTTCGCGAACGATGGCGGGGCGAAGCAGCTCGACAAAATGCTCGGCGGCAAGCTGGATACTGTGCTGCAAGACCTGGCGGAAGCGTTGTGGCCACAGGTGGCATAATTTAGCCCAAATTCTTCGCGGATCGTCATCGAATGCCCTATCGACGACCTGTCAACCCTTTCTGAATCGGACCCCATGAGCAATAACGATATCGTCCAGAAACTGTGGAACCTATGCGACGTTCTGCGCGACGATGGCATCAATTATTCAGACTACGTTGCGGAGCTGGTGCTGCTCCTTTTCATCAAGATGGAATATGAGAATGCCCAGAGCGGCGTGCTCAGCAAGCATAAGTTGCCTGAGGGCTCACGCTGGACCGATCTGACCGAAAAGAGCGGCTTGAACCTGTTGAACCACTATCGGGCCACATTGCTTTCCCTCAGTCAAAGCACTGATCCGTTGATTGCGGCGATCTATGCTGACGCGCAGACCAGCCTGAAGGAGCCTCGCCATCTTGAGCAACTTGTGAAGAGTCTCGATGGTATCGACTGGTTCTCGGCGAAGCGGGACGGACTCGGCGATCTGTACGAGGGGCTGCTTCAAAAGAACGCGAGTGAGACGAAGTCGGGAGCTGGCCAGTACTTCACCCCGCGCCCACTCATCGACAGCATCATTCACATCATCAAGCCGCAACATGGCGAGACGATTCAGGACCCGGCGGCCGGTACGGCGGGCTTCTTGATAGCAGCAGATGCTTACATCAAATCGCACACCGATAACCTGTACAACCTCAACGCCAAGCAGCAGAAGTTCCAGCGCAACAAGGCGTTTCTCGGTATGGAGTTAGTGTCCAGCACGAGACGGCTGGCGTTGATGAACTGCATGCTGCATGGCATGGAAGGCGACGATGAGGGCGTAGTGCACATCGGCAATACGCTTGGCAATGCCGGTGCCTCTTTACCCAAGGCTGACATCATCCTCAGCAATCCGCCATTCGGCACGGCGAAGGGCGGCGGTGGTCCCACGCGTGACGACTTGACCTACGCAACGGGTAACAAACAATTGGCTTTCTTGCAGCATATCGTTCGGCACCTGAAAGATGGTGGTCGCGCCGCCGTCGTGGTGCCTGATAACGTCCTGTTCGAAGCGGGCGTTGGAGCTGACATTCGTCGCGACCTGATGAACAAGTGCAACCTGCACACAATCCTGCGCTTGCCGACAGGCATCTTCTATGCGCAAGGCGTGAAGACAAACGTATTGTTCTTTAGAAAGATTAGCCAAGCGGCTACTGGCAGTACGAAGCAGGTATGGGTGTACGACCTACGTGCAAATGCACCGAAATTTGGCAAGCGTACGTCGCTATCGCGCGACTACTTCACTGAATTCGAAGCTGCTTATGGCGAAGCGGCAGACGGCACAAGTAATCGAGCAGATCAGGGGGAGACCGGCAGATTCCGCTCGTTCAGCCGTCAGTGGATCGCAGACCGAAACGATGGCTTAGATATCGCTTGGCTCAAAGATGAGAACGCAGAAGATGCCGCTGATCTACCGGAACCCGCTGTGCTGGCACAAGAGGCAATTGGCGAGCTGAATGTCGCCGTTGCTGCTCTGGAACAAATGTTAGCGGAGCTTGGTGAGGAGAATCGCGTATGACCTGTCTACCAAATGGCTGGATGACATGGACTATTGCAGACCTCGGTGGGATGACCGGAGGTAAGACGCCTAGTAAAGCCGTCGAATCGTTTTGGTCCGGAGGCGCGGTTCCTTGGGTTTCGCCTAAAGACATGAAGGTCTTCGACCTTAAAGCGACTGAGGACACTATCACGGACGAAGCCGTTTCAGGGGCCGGAATGGCGTTGCTTCCGCCGGAGACCGTACTAATGGTCACGCGAAGCGGAATCTTGGCGCATAGCTTTCCAGTCGCGATAGCAAAGACACAGGTGACGATCAATCAAGATATCAAGGCGGTTAAACCGTCGCCAGGACGCTTTTTACCCCGCTATTTGGCCTACAACCTGCGGGCTCAGGGACAGACTATCCTCTCGACATGCGCCAAGGCAGGCACAACCGTAGCGAGCGTCGACTCTGGCTCGTTGGAACGTTATCCATTTCCGTTCGCCCCTCTTCCCGAGCAAAAGCGCATCGCCGACAAGCTCGACACCATACTCGCGCGTGTGGATGCTTGCCGAGGGCGGCTTGACCGCGCTTCCGATAAACTCAGACTTTTTCGCAAGTCTGTTTTGCATGCAGCCGTGTCGGGGCAACTTAGCACGAGTTGTGGTGGAGACGGCAAACATACCTGGACGAAGGCACGAGCTGCCGACGTGTGTGCGAAGGTACAGAGCGGAGGCACGCCGAAAAGCGGCTTCGTTGGCGAGTCCGGAATTCCCTTTCTGAAGGTCTACAACATCGTGGACCAGCAAGTGGCTTTTGATTACCGCCCACAATTTGTGACTGCGGAAGTGAATCGTGGACCGCTAGCCAAGTCTGTGACGTTGCCAGGTGACGTGTTGATGAATATCGTCGGACCGCCTTTAGGCAAAGTGGCGGTAGTTCCATACGAGTACGACGAATGGAACATAAACCAAGCAATCACCCTCTTTCGACCGAGCGAAAAAATCACGACTGGATGGCTCTATATCCTTCTGTGCCATGGGGAAAATATCAGAGACATTGTTAACGAAACGAAGGGCTCAGCAGGGCAAGTTAATATCTCGCTATCGCAATGCAGAGACTTTTTATTTCCTGTTCCGTCGATTGATGAGCAAAACAAGATTGTTCGAAAGGTAGGTGAGTTGTTTTCTCTCGCAGACGAAATCGAGAAGCGTCTTGTCACCGCAGAAAAATCAGTAGAACGGTTGACGCCGGCATTGCTCGCCAAAGCCTTCCGAGGCGAACTTGTACCGCAGGACCCGACCGACGAGCCAGCGTCGGAGCTGCTGAAGCGCTTGGCCAAGGGGCGGTTAGCAACAGGCGTTGCTGCGAAGAGCTCGTGCGTGCGCAAAGCCAGTCGAGCAGCGCAGGACGAAGTGGAAGGCTCGGTCTCGGAGTAGCGAGGGTATCGTGGCGAAAATCGTATGCTTGGGTTGGGGCTCGCTCATCTGGAACTCCGGAAACCTGCCCCTTCAGTCTGATTGGTTCGGCGATGGCCCATCTGTGCAGGTCGAGTTCGCACGTCAGTCTAAAAACGGGCGAATCACTCTCGTATTGGATCGAGGCGCGCCACCGGTTCAAGCTCTATGGGCGGTGATGGAGTCTGTCAATTTGAACGCGGCGCGTCACGCCCTAGGCGATCGCGAAGGAATTTCTCCGAAAGCTCGGGGCCGAAAAATCGGCGCGTGGCCGCTGCACGAAGAGCCTCTTCCTGGAATGGTTTTGGACCTTCCAAAGTGGGCGCAGGAACGCGATATTGATGGCGTGGTGTGGACAGCGCTTTCGTCTAAGTTTTGCGGAGAGGAACGCACACCTGAGGGAAAAGAAGTCGTTCGCTACCTAGCGGGTTTGACCGGCGAAACGCGCGAGCTTGCCGAAGAATATGTGCGCAAAGCTCCACGCCAAATCGATACGCCCTATCGGCGAATGATCGAAGCGGCGCTCAATTGGCCCCCAATCTAAGCGGTGAGCAGCGGCTGTGGCTCTGATGGTCAGTTTAGCGCCGACCGAATTCAAACTGCATCGCCT
>NZ_JARESX010000106.1:0-19530 GCF_046026435.1 Paraburkholderia sp. RL17-381-BIF-C
ACCGAGTACCTCGGTAACGATCTGTATGTGTACGAGCTGTTCTGCATTTCGAAAGGCGAGATCGATATCGAGCAGATCCTGATTGGCACGACGGACATCGGCAATTTCAGCGAGATTGACTATCAGGTTGTCGGGCCGAATCAGGCGGTCACGCTGTTTCCCGACAACGTGGTGACGAGTGATTCAGTCAGTGGCATTGAGCTGCAGGCGCCGAACGATAGCGGGAACTGGGTGGGGCCATTCGTTGCCAATCCGGCCGCGAGCGCGGCGAACTTCATCGGGATTGATGTCACGCTGCCTTCGGGTCTCTTTTACGCGGCCGACGATGGTTCACTGCAGAATCTCTCGCTGACCTTCGAAGCTCAGGCGCGGCTCATTAGTGACGCCGGTGCAGCGGCACGCGACTGGATCGAACTTGACCTGCGCGAGCTCAGCATGGCGACGTCCCAGCCGCAAATGATCTCGTACCGGTACAGCGTCACACCGGGTCGCTATGAGGTTCGCATGCGGCGCACGACCAATCTCAATACGGATACGCGTGCCCAGAACCGGATCCAGTGGGCGGCATTGCGCGCCTACCTGCCGAGCGAGCGGTACTACGGCAATGTGACTTTACTGGCGATGCGCGCACGCGCTACGAATTCGCTGAATTCGAGTACGGCGCACGACGTGCATGTGATTGCGACGCGGAAATTGCCGGTATGGACCGGCGGCGGCTGGAGCGATCCACAGCCCACAAAGAGCATCGCGTGGGCGATCGCTGATGCGGTCCGCAACGCTGACTACAGTCTCGGCCTGCCGGATAAACGGCTGGATATCGATGCGCTTGAACGTCTCGACGCAGTGTGGACTTCACGTGGTGACGAATTCAACGGTGTGTTCGATACGAAGGGATCGTTCTGGGATGCGCTGACAACGATCTGCCGTGCCGGCCGCGCGATCCCGATGTACTTCGGCGGGGTGATCAGCGTCGTGAGAGACGAGCTCAAAACGGTACGCACGGCGATGTACACGCCGCAGAACATCGTGGCCGGATCGTTCGAGGCCGATTATGGATTCTTCAGCGTCGATTCGCCTGACTACGTGACAGTCGAATACATGGATGAGACGACCTGGTCATGGCAGGACGTGGCGTGCATTCCGACGGGCTCTCCGGCTCTCGTCGAGAAGCGGATCCAGATGGTCGGGCCGACAAAGCGCGCACAGGCGTGGCGTGAAGGCATTTACATGGCCTATGCGAACCGCGACCAGCGCAAGACGGTCATGATCACCACCGAGCTCGACGGACTGATCCCGCTCTATGGCGATCTGGTCGGCATCTCACATGATCTGCCGAAGTGGGGTATTTCCGGCGTCGTCGAAGGTTTCGATGGTGTGCGCGTCGACGTCAGCGAGCAGCTCGAATGGACGGCAGGCGCCCAGCACTACGTGTATTTTGCGCAGCGCAACGGAGCGCCCACTGCGGCGCTCAGGGTTGCACGGCCGGCGGACGACGATGACGGCATGTCGATGGTGCTGGTGGATCCGTTGCCGGAGCTTTTCGACTTCAGCGACGGACACTCGGAAGAGCCGACACGGTTCTCGTTCGGACCTGCGCTCAACAGGATGGCGCAGGATGTCCGGCTGATCAAGGCGACGCCGCGCGATGGGCAGGTCGAACTGACGTTCGTGAACAATGCGGAAAGCCCCCATACGGCCGAGACCGGCATGAGCCCGCCTGCGCCTGTGTCGCCGTCGCTTCTGCCGGGCGTGATCCACGCGCCGATCATCGCGCAGGTGAGCGCCAATTCGAAGATCACGCCGGGGTACGTGTCGATCACGGCGTCGCCGGCCGCCGGCGCGTTGCTTTATGAGTATCAGGGCAGCCTGGATGCAGGCGCGACGTGGGCCAGGCTCGGCACGTCGGCGGGCAACGTCCTGACCGTGCCTATTGCATTGGGCGCGTGGGAATTCCGCGTACGGGCATACGGTGCGAGCGGGCTGCCCGGTCCGTTCGCGACATGGACAGGGACGGTCGACGAATTCAGGTATCCGCCAGCGCCGCCAGTGCTCACGTTGCGCGAGCCATTCTCAGGCAATCAGCTGTCGGTTGAAATCCAGCGACTGCAAGACGTTGATTACTTCGACGTCGATGTCGTCGTTGGCGGCGTCACCAAGTATGAGGCGACGATCACGGCCCAAAACTTCACATGGTCGCTGGATCAGGCAAAGCTCTATGGCGCCGTCTCCGGGACGTTTGACGTACGGGTGGCAGCCGGCAATATCGCCGGTCTCGGTAATCCGGGGACGATTACCGTCACGAGCGAGCCGCCGCCAGCGCCGACAGTGACCGTGTATGGCAGTGAAAGCGGTGACACAGTTACTTTGTCGATGTCAGTGACGGGTTATCCGGATGTCGCGGGCTACCGCGTCGTCGATGCCAGCGGCACGGTGGTCTACGACGGCGCGGCCGACAGTTGCTCTGTCAGCCAGGATGGCGGGGCATACACGGCCTATGCATACAACGCGTGGGGGAGTGTGTCGCCGGGCACATCGGTGGCAGCGACTCCGCCGGGCAGCAGCGGTGGCAGCGGACCCGGTGACGGCGGTGGTCCGGCATAACTGGCAGACGCGTAGAGGACGTAGGGGAAGGCCGCCTGAGGGCGGCCTTTAACATTCCTGAAGGGAACGCAAGCATGGCACTTTCCACAATTCAGAAGATTGACCGGCTATCGACCGACGCCGATCTGCTTCACACGATCACCCACGGCGACAAAACCACGACCGTCCAGACCGAAGGTGGCGCCGTGCCTACCATTGCCAAGGCGATCGGTGATGCGCAGGCTCTTATGGAGGTGGAAACCGACATTCTGCACGCGGTTGCGCAGGGCGATGCCAATACGGTAGTGGCGACCGCGAATGGCGATTTCGACAGCATGGCTAAAGCGATTGGCTCGCTGAAGGCATTTAATGTCCGCGGTGCGTGGGCCGCCGGCATGGTCCTGGCGATGAAAGATGTCGTCACTTACAACGGCATCGCATACGTTGCTGTCAACGCAGCGGCCTATGTGTCGAATGATGTTCCGACTGATCTGGCGGCGGGGCGGCTGACGATCCACCAGGGGGCGACACGCGAAGAACTGGCGGCGTCTTCCGGGGCCGGCTTGATCGGCTTCCTTCAATCCGGCGCCGGGTCAGTTGCGCGCACCGCGCAGGACAAGCTGCAGGACTTCTACAACCTTCGGGACAAGGGAGCGGTAGGCGATGGCGTAGCGGACGATACGAACGCAATCATCAGCGCGTGCGTGTCAAATCGCCACGTCTACTGCCGTGCCGGTGCCACGTATCGTTTCAAGCCCAGCAACCTGACCAGACTGACGGACCTCAAAAACACAACGATCGATTTTCAGTGGGCGACGCTGCTGATCGATGCGCCGGCTCCGACGGGTGCCAGTCAGGCATACGGCTTCCAGTTGCTGTCGACCGTATTTGGTGCATCGGCCAATGTCCGGATCTGCAACGTCAGGATTCAATTCGTGAATGCGCCAGGTGCGCGGGTTGATAACAACTTCGCAATTTACGCCGACGGTGTGGATGGCCTGGAAATCCACGATGTCGTAATCGAGGGGAGCTGGTCTGCAGGTATATGGGTTCGGCGTTCGAATCACGTGCATATCCACGACTGCAACGTGAGCGGCACCCTCGCCGACGGGATCACGATGCAGGGTTGTGGCTATGACATCAAAATCCACGACAACCAGGTGCAGAACGCGGGCGACGACATGATCGCCGTAACATGGTTCACCGCGGACGATCCCTCGTATGTTGGCCTCCTCGACGGCATCAAGCGTTCGCGGGACGTGCATATCTACTGCAACCGGCTTATTACCGGCGCGCAGCGCGGCATCTTCGGCGGCGGCATGATGGGTGGCTCGGTGCATCACAACAGGGTGCTGTACACCAACTCCATCGGCATTCAGCTGGCACGTAACACGGTAGACCCACTCGGCGCTGACGGCGCAACCGCAAACCCGTTCTATAGCGCGCTTGGCGTGAACAATTCCAACACGTCAGTTGTTATCCACCACAACTGGGTGTGGGACTGCGCTCTGAACTCGAATACCCCGTTTCCGCAGCTCGCGGGTATCTGGGTGTCGGAAGGTAATGAGGCGATCAACATCCACGATAACGATATACAGCGTTGCAACAATACAAGCATTTTCTGTGGCGGCAATGCCCGCATTCATCACAACACAAGCCGCGATCCTCAAATGCAGGCTGGGGGTTCGGTGACGCTTGCCCAGATGACGTATAAGGGCTCGCATATTGTCACGGCCAATTTCGTTGCGAATAGCGGATCGTGTTCTGGCTCGATCACCGACAACGAGATGTATGGTGGAGCGGGCCGTGCCATCTGGTTGCAGGCAGGCGATAACGTCAGGTCGTGGAAAGTCGATGGCAACAAGACGTATGCGGTGGGCAACGTTACGAACATCTCGGACACGCTGACGATCGGTGCCCCCTATGTTGTGGATGGGATCAACAATACGGAGTGGGGATTTAACACTGTCACCGACTACCGGTCGACCAGCACCATCCCCGGCACGCTGCAGTTGCTCAACAGTGGCGGCACGCTCGCGCGACGTCCGAAGAAAATCGTTTCGGTCCCGACCTACCCGAGCGACATCATCGTCGGCTCGGGTGCCAGTGTTGATCCCCGCACGCAGCTCACCGCCACTTCGACACAACTTGCCATGACGGTCCCGGCGAACACACGGATCTTCTTCGATGTGGCCGTAGCGGGCGCGCAACTCGGTGCGAAGTCCTTTGTGTCGCCGCCGGGAGACGTTGGCGGTGTTCTCATCGATTCCAAACCGCTTGCGGCAGGTGGGTCAGTGCGCAATAACCTTTTCAACTCGACCGCTGCGGCCGTCACGATCCAGGCAGGTACCTGGCTGAATTCACTGGGAGAATAATTATGGCAACTGAAACGAAGCGGGTACTGCATCAGGTCATGATGACCGGCGATCCGCTGACGGGCGAGCTGAAAACCTTGACGGTCTGGTACGCGTCTTTCCTGGTCGACGGCGATCAGGTGATTGCCGGCACTGTCTCGCTTGAAGATGCGACGAATATTGATCTGGCATCCCCGGAGGTCGCGACGTGGCTTGGAAACGCGGTGCCGCCGCTGACGGCGCAACTCGCGGTGGCTAACGCAACGATCGCGCAGCTGCAGGCGCAGATCGCAGCGTCCAGTCCGTCGTGATCCGGAACACGTCCATACAGGTGACAGGCATGAAATCAATCGAAGCCGCAATCATGAGTGCGATCCCGCAGGACAAGTGCCTGCACTTCATTGTCGGCGTGCTTGTCTTCGCGGCAGTCCACTTCGTCACGTGGCAACTGGCCATTGCGGCTGTCGTGCTGGCTGCAATCCTGAAGGAGCTGCTCGACCACTTCACGGCCGGTGATGTGTCCGTGTGGGATCTCGCAGCGACGCTGTCCGGTGGGTTGCTCGGGTTGCTCTGTTTCGCGCGCTAGCCGCGTTATTTAAAAGACGTCTTCTGGACCGCCTTTGGGCGGTTTTTTTTATGGCCGCTCCGATTTCGCATCGGCGCGGCCTTTTTATTGGGGGCACCGTTTGAACGAAAACCTTAAGTATTCCGATCAGGGCATGTCGCTCACGGAGAACGCGGAGACGTTGGTGCTCTTTGTTTATCCGGATCCTGCGTCGCCGCTTGCCAAAGCCCTGCAGGTACGAGGGCTGTGGCAGCGGGTGCTAGCCGGTGGTGCGATTCCTCTCGAGCTTGGGTCGCTAAGCGGTGCGCCGTGGACAGGTGGCTGGGGCCATACCGGGCCAGACGTCAGACCCGGCATGGTGATCACCCGCGACATGGCTGTCGACTGGCTGCGTGCGGACGTGCGCGGTGCCGAGGCCGTGGTCAAGCGCGACGTCAAAGTTGCTTTGAATCAGGAGGAATACGACGCGCTCGTTGACCTCGTATTCAACATCGGCAGCGGCAACTTCGACACGTCGACGCTTTTACGCAAGCTCAATGCCGGCGATACGGATGGCGCAATCGCCGAGTTCGCACGCTGGAATCTGGTGGGCGGCAAGGTGCTGGCCGGATTGATCAAGCGACGTGAAGCGGAGCGTGTGCTGTTCCAGCTCGGCGCAAATCACGCGAGGGCCGCTGCATGAAAACCGATGCCCTTGCGAGACTCATCTATGCGTATCTGGCGGTCTATATCGCCGTGGCCGCATTTACCGCGCCGTGCTCGGCGACGTCGGTGATGCTCACGCGTGATGGCTTCTGGGGGTACGCGCTGATGGCCGGGACCGCTGTGCTTGCCCTTGTCGTGGCCGCCGATGTCGCGATCAATGACTGGTTGCCGGAAAGATACATATTCCACTGGGCTCAGGCCCGCCGGCACTGGTTGTACGCGATAGCGGCGGCCTGTTACGTGACGCCCTTGTTCGCGGCAAGTGCGTACTTCGTCAACGCGGCGCAGGTTTTTTTTTACGTCGGCATGGCGCTGTTTGGGCTGGTGCTCGGTTATCGGGAAACGCAGGCAAAACGGGGGATAACGTGCGCCGATTGATTCAGTGGGGGTGGGGAGCGTGCGCGCTGCTATGGGCGGCAGCTGCGTACGCAATGGTGCGACAGACCGAGACGGTACTTGCTGACGGCCTGGCAGGCATTCAGGGCGCGTCGCTTGTGCTGGCAATCCTGCTGGCACTCATCGGCGGGACGGCCAGTACGTTCCAGCGTTTCGCGTCCAGTGATCCGCCGGCGCGTTCGGCGGCGATCGAGATCGGCAGCGTGATTACCGCATCGATCGTGGCCGGCCTGTCCGCTTTCTTTTTTTGCGAGTGGCGAGGGTGGCCCGCGCCGCTCACCGCGCTCGTGATCACACTGGCGAGCTGGGGCGGAAAGCGCGTGCTGGATCAGGCGCTTGACGCTGGCCTTCGCCGCATTCAGGGAGAAAAACCATGACGGACATTGTTGGGCGTATCGCGCTCGTTGTTGTCGGCCTGATCGCTGTGGTGCTGGCGATCGCATGCACTGTGGAGTTTTTCGAGTTGCGCAGCGCGCGCTCGGACTTCGCAACGGCGCAGCAGAAGGCGCAGGCGGACGATCAGTCGATCGGCACGCTTCGCTCGCAGCTTGCAACGTCGCAAGCGGATCTGGCTGCAGCAGCGTCGGGTTTGCAGGCCTGTTCGGCTTCGGTCACGCAGGCAGCCTCCGAAGCGTTCGCCGTTCGGGCGGCGGCCGCAGCGGCACAGGCACAAGCGGCGACGCAAGCGGAGTCATACCAGCGTCAGATCGACGCACTTTCTCAACGGATTCAGGATCCATCCAACCAGTCGGAGACATGCGATGCGGCATTCGCTCGTTTGCGCGGCGCTCTGTAGCGCGCTGCTAGTTGTGCCCGGTTGTGGGACGTCGCCGCCGGCGCCCATTTCGCCGGTGGTGCATACCGAAACCGTACAGGCAGAAATCGAGGTGCCAGTGCCGTGCATTGACTCGGTGCCGGATGCGCCTCGCTTCCTGCCCGATAGCGAGTTGCTCGCACCGCCCAATGGCTCGGCTGTCGATAGGGTGTGGCGGGATCATCTGCAGCGCATGCAATGGGAGGGGCAGCTTGAGGCGCTGCTGGTCGCGTGTGTGGGCGCGAAGAAATGAAAAAAGAAGCCTGCCGGCGGACCACCGGCAGGCCTAAGGCATTTGAGGGATGGAGTTCGCCACCAAGTTCCCCTCAAACGGTCCGAATTGAGCGAGTGTAGGGCCATGGCAGAACGTCCAGAACAGGAACTGCGGGACAGGACAAACTATTGGCGGAAGAGGTCAACAAAAAAATGGCCCGTCCTGATGGACGAGCCGAAGCATCCGGGGATAAAACTGGATGCATCGGCGATTCTAGGAGAGCTGTCGTACGCGTAACAACATGAATTACCGCGATTTAAAGATTGTTAACATAAATCGCGGTTCAGAAATGCTTTCTATGCACGCTGCATAAAAAGTTACTTTGACCGTGCTTCGTGGCGCGGGAAAAGACAGGGCGGCCGGCGGCATGTTGACGCATGTCCCCGGCCGCCTTTCCACTGATCAACCAGTGAATTAGCCAAGGCCCTGACACCTACCGGTAGGCGGGCCGAATTCTAACTGAAAAGAAAAGGCGATTCCAAATATGGCAACTCCCATTGTTCCCTGGATCGTTTGTCAACGGTCAACTGCGCTTCTGTCGTGTCAGGCATGTTCTCGGCTATTCCGGTTGGGCGCGTGCGTGCAGAGGCAAGTACGACATTCGATGGAGGCATCTCACAGGTAGTCCTCGGGCGCTGTTTGTCAGGTCGATCGACCGGGGCAACCCGTGTGTCACGGAGCCCATCATTGGTCTGACTCAGAATGCTTTTCGTACGGCTGTAGATCCAGAACCGCGCGGAAGGGCACACGATCCAAAACCGGAACGCCGGTCATCGCCAAACACGGGCCATCCGGCTCGTACGTTACCCCTTCCGGCAGGCAGTCGCTAGCGACTCGTGGACTTTGTTCCGCCAGGCGTACGTAATTTTGTTGGGTCCAGCTCAAAACAGCGACGTGTAGCGGCCTGGCGGTTCGGTCAGAGATTGACTTATGGTTGTGCAACCCCATCACGTTAAGGAGCATCGCGAGAAGTTTAGAGCTTTTGAAGTTGGGAAACGTGGTGATTCTGGCGATCTCGTCGTAGAGCCGGCGCCGCACCTTATAGAGAATAATTTTTCCCGCAGGGCCGTTCGGCTGGAGCGTAAACAATTCACTCCATACGGCGTTGTGCTGGACTGCCCAAGACAGATCGCGCGGTTGCTTGACCGTTGATGCGAGGAGAATAAGGTCAACGATTACTTTCGCGATCAGCTGATAGACATCACTCCGCGGGTCTGCCTTTTTGCGTCGAAGCGGAACGTTCGGTCGGAACTCGCTGGCGTCGAGAATTTTGATTACGTCCACTACAAAATAGATTGCGGTAGATAGCTTGCCTAGTTCGTCACCTGCCCAACCGTCGGTCGGTGCGCCGTTCAGCTTGTAAAGGGCTGCCGGGGCGCGGGATATAACTCCTGCAACGCGATTCAGGACGAAAGAATGTTCAGTTTGCGCGCCCGTATGCACGTAGCTGCGAAATGTGACCAGAACAAGGCGGCAGAAAGCCGCCCATTGATCCGCTTGCCATCGGCGCGTTTCTTCTTGGTCAACATCGAAGACCTGTTCGAGCTTGCTTACCGCTAAATAATTTCCGTAAAGCGCTGAGGTTAACGGCTTGTAGTATCCGATGAATCCGGTCTGGTAGCCTGCGACTTCGTGATAGGCAAACGAATCCTTGTTTGCAATCGCCTCGGATGTAACATTTCTGGCGAACGTACCGAGCGCGACGTCATACTTGTTCTGGGCGTTGATCGCTTCAAAAAGCGCCAACGCTGTCGAAGGCGCGGACTGAACGACATTTCTGCAAAACTTGCGATCCGCGAGAAGCAGTAACACGTCGTGCGCGCATTGACGAATACTACTTCTGCGCGTACTCGCTGGCACGTGGCTACGCAAACGTAGTCTCTCCTGTGCTTCCAGTTCGGGCAGAGACCAAGTATGCCGAATCAATTGTTTCGCTGACCTCCCCAGTTCGTCTGCAATCTCTGGAAGTTCATTAGGTGATCCTTTGACGATTACAAGGTAAAGCTGATGGGCAAAGCGGCGGGCGTTCCAGCGGCCGAAGACGGGTGGGCGAACGAAAGCGAACCAGGCCCAAACCATAAAATTCGCGAGAAATATGGCGCCTAGCAACGCCTGCCAGGAGGCAGGTGTCAGGAGCCTTCCTTCGGGAACAATCCACTGTTCTGCGCGCCACCAGTCAGTTAGCAAGGTGAGCACGCCGACTATTCCGACGAGCGTATACGTTCCTCCTTGCAGCGGAAGTGGCGCGGTCTTGACCCTGAAACGGTAGCGGACGTCCGCGATGGTCCACGCCAAGACCATTAGTGCGAGGGCCGCGAGGAACTCGGAGAATCCGAAGAACTTCGGATCTTGTGCTCGAAGCGGTACAAAGCAGATTGACCAATAGCAAAGCGGTGTGCTCATACGGCTCCCCCAGGGGCGGGACAGTATTGAGTGTGAATCTTCGCATTAAACCAAAGTGAGCATACAAAGTTGCTTTGGTGGGATTTTGCGGAAAGCGTAGTACGATGCCAACCCAACAAAACTTAGGGTAGGGTGAGAGGCCGATGTCATCTATTCAAAGTCTGAACGAAAAGGCGGTCGCGGCAACTTTCGCGATGGCTATCCTTGTGATTGTCACGCTCACGGCTGTTCCGCTCGGGCAACTCGATGCTCCGTTGCAGCACGCAGTGCGTTTGTTTTGTTGGTCCGCTGTCCTACTCGGCTGCGTGCTCATCTTGAGCGTCGCCGTTGTGCCGGAAGTGACGCCACACACGCCGTTGTCACTGTATCGCATGCTGTTCCGACAGGCCCTGTTTTCGTGCGGCGGGCTTGCGTGGCTGTTAGGCGCTTGGCAGATTCTGGCGCACTTTCGCATCCCTTCCATTGAGGTCACGGGCATGCTCGGCGTCCTCACTCTTTCTATCTACACCGCGACAACGACGGTCAACTACCACTACGAAGTGCGGCTTGCACAACAAAAAAGGTCAGCCGAAGCCGAGCCAAAGCCCCATGTCAAGGAGGAGGCTTAGTTTGCCCATCGCGAGGCAGATCGCGGTCCGTCCGGTTGATGATCGCGAAAAGTACAAAGACGCCTGAAAGATTCGGGAGCGCGGGGTAGGCCCCACAGTGACCGCAACGGAGAAGAGTTTCCTGCGTGGGACACATTGGTCGGTTCGGGGTGTCCGACAGAAAGGCGGCCGGATATCGCACGGCGTAGTGTTTGAGGTTCGGTGGCCTAGGTTGCGGCTAGTCGACGCGTTAGCTTTTGCGCTCGGCCATGAGGCGACGTTCGGGGAGTCCACGCGAATCGTTGACAATTCGGGTCCGTGGGCGGAGTGGAGCAGCATCGAAGACATGCTGGAATACTTGGACAACACATATCTATCGTAGCTGGTGGCTGTCATGACCATATGATGGGGACGTTGGGTGCGCGCGTCACGACATCACGCAAATCCGAGAATGTGTCGCAGCTCCAACACCCGATTCACAAGGCGGTTTGGTTATCATAGGCAACAACAGTACGGCCCGCGACACCGCGAGCTCATTTTGATCTCACATATGAGAGGCATCGAGAGCCATGACGGGAGTCGTTGATCCGGCAGCCGAAAGTAAGGTTCCGTTTCGCATACAGATGTTTTTTAATGAGCAACCCCTATCTATTGGTACTGGTTTCACGTATCAGTCGGGGGACAGAATCTACCTCGTGACGAATTGGCACAACGTCAGCGGCAGGCATGCGGAAACGAAGGAAGCGTTATCTGCAACCAAGGCCCTGCCCAATCGGATGCAATTCAACGTGCTAAAAATTGAGGCTGCGTCAGACCTCGGTCCAAACGGGATGCTCATGCGTTGGGAGTCCGCAACCGTCCCTCTGTACGATGACGAGGAGCATCATGCTCCGCTATGGATGGAGCATCCCGAACACCGAAACAGGGTGGATGTCATCGCACTTGACGCCACAAACGCATTTGCGGGTTCCAATGTTATTCCTGTCAATTCGGAAGAATTGAGTGGTTGGCACGTGCCTGACTATGTTTCCGCGGATGCCTTGGTGATTGGATATCCACGCGGACTTTCGGGCGGTGCCAATTTCCCCATTTGGAAAAGGGCGAGCATTGCGTCTGAACCATCAATCGATCTGGACGGCGTTCCCAAGCTACTCATTGACACGGCTACACGCGAAGGAATGTCCGGGGCCCCAACATTTGTACGAGCAGTAGGTTTAATATCGAGAGAAGCTGGAAAACTAGCTAATGACAGCTTCTTCGGTACGAAATTGCGATTTATAGGCGTCTATTCCGGTAGGCTTGGAAACGATGCGATGTCCGCTCAGCTTGGGATTGTGTGGAAGGAGCGCGCGATCACGGAAATTATCGACGGTGGTGTTCGCGGCATAAGCTCGTTCGAATTGTAGCGCGCTGAGCGATGGTTTTTGCATTGCGACAGAGTTGTCTGCGCGTTGTAGCGGTTCGGTTTGCCTCGTCGACCAATACAACTTACTTCAACGCCGTTCGACCGTTATGAGGCACTCAATATGGATAATTCTTTGCTGTCCGGCCACTCGTCCGATTGGTGGAACAGTGCAATGCTTCTGTCTCTGGGTTTGGCAGCTTTTGTTGCGCTTCTTGTCGCGGGAGCAACAACCGGAGCAGTTATTTCAGCAAGGCGCGAAGCGGCCGCAGCACAGCGCGATTTAGAACGATACAAGTCAACTGTTGCTGGGCAAGTCGCCGATGCAAAAAAAGCAGGGATCGAAGCTGGCGAGAAAGCGGGTAATGCTGACCTAAAGGCCGCCCAGGCAAATGAAAGAGCGGCTGCTTTTGAAAAAGAAGCGCAAGAACTGAAAGCATCAAACCTGGCATTGGAAGTGCAAATACAGCCCCGACGTCTTAGTGGGGAGAATTCAAAAAAACTGGCAGAAGTTCTATCTAAAATGGGATCGTTCCCTATCGGGATCGTATCAAGAGTATTTGACCCGGAAGGATCAGATTTTGCGGACGACTTAGATTGCGCGTTCGGTGCCGGGAAGTGGCATCCGGTTAGACAGCGCGATTGGACGATGTCCAATCGGGGCGTTGCCATTGCCACTTTCGAAGGCACAACTCTTCCTCCGGACTTCACAAATGCGCTTATCTCGGCACTTTCCGGGGTCGGCATCAAAGCAACAATGATCACGATCACTGAAGACAACCAAAACACAACTTCCGCGCATTTCCAACCTAACGAGCTATATCTCCTTGTTGGAGCGAAACCGTAAAGAATTGCGGTACATGTGGAGGAAAGCGTCCTTCCGCAAGGCAACAGCAGTTGTCGACCGCCATCGCGCCGAAATTTCCGCATTCCCGTACTTCGGGGGCGCCAGAGAGATCGTCAAGCTGTTTGTGGATGGCAACGGCCTTTGTTAAGACGCTATGCCATCACCTCCATCTCAAAATTTCGATTGCTGTTCGATCATTCCATTGGTCTCATTGCGGCTACTTTTTGGATAAGCCTAAACGCAAACCGGATTGCGTTGATTGTCACGCTACTTTGAATTGATTGCTTCTCGTCACGTCCTTCGCCCGAAGCTAATTGCGGCTCGCCGGCGTCTGCGATCGCCTTTATCCAAAGACAAGAGAAACCCTCCGCACCTTTGTAGAAGCCCCAACCTTCCATATCAAAAGCAACCACATCCTTCGCAAAATTCCGGAGGTAGTTGACGATTTCACTCCCCGGGTCCTCAATCTTGATACTTGCACTGGCGAGTTTTTTCCCGAAAATGACCTTGAAGTCAAAATCATCGGTGGGTATCAGCTTCGCGAGCCGCTGCAAACCTGAATTGTCCTCCATACCGCGAGGCCTGTATTCGGTTCCACCAACAGTGGCACGCTGATGCTCAAGGGAAAAAAGTGCATCAGGGACGACCACGGTACCTGGCGCCAGTTCGCTTTCGGGCAACCCCATACACATGCCCACCATAATGACATGGTCAGGTTGGATTCTTCTAGCCAATCGCCCGACGTCGGTGGTAGCCGATCCATTCCCTTGCGCGTCCTGAGATGCGAGATACCAATGCGTGCTGAATTTCTCGTCGACGTAGCATTGGACGGGGTCGAAATTATTTCCCTCTCCAACTTTGACGATTTTTCCTTCGCCGAGCTCGCGTGTGAGGAACTTCTTAATCGATGCAAGCTCAACTGGAGCCGCCGCAACACAGAGTATCTTTATAGTATTTTTGGGTTCGGATATTTGCATATTTTCTGCTATTTTTTTAAAGTAAAGTGGCAGCTTAAATTCACTGCTGAGTAGCTCCCAGAGCTTCCTTCCAGACACACTATCGGAAAAAACAATCTCCGAGTCGTTGACCAGTCGCTTAATGACATGAAATTCAACGAGAGAAATTTCGTTCGTGCCCCTCAGCATCCGTTGCAGCGCCGCAGCCAGTTCTAGCATGCCGGCGGCACTTCGGAACCGTCGCGGCATCTTGGCTAGAGAAGGGGCGCTGGTGCCCGGAGGTGCGTAAAAGACCAATCCCTGTTTGTCAGCGAGCAACGAGGTTTTGTCGATCTGATGATCTCGATTGCGGGCGATCAGAGAGCTGGTCACGTTGGAATTTACGTCTGGATGTCCCGTAACTATTGCCGCCAACACCTCGTCCGACATTTGTGGACTGGTATCGTCTGAAATGATCTGCAGGCACGAAAGTGTTCTGAGACCGTCGCCAGCAATTTCAGGATGCCTAGTTCCTTGCTTCAGGAGGGCAACGATAAATTGCACCACTGACAGCAATTTCCCATGTGATTCAAGTTGCTTGATTGTCGTGAAATCTGCGTCGTTGGGCGTATCAAAAAAATCGCTATCGACGGAGACGCAGGCAACCCGACCATACAAGCGTATCGCGAGATTAATCTTGACCGGCACCGAGTAATCTGGCCCGAGTGAAAGAGGAAATACGAAGGGAAGTTTTTTCCCACTGATCTCGTTTTTCTGCAGGACTTTCAGGAGAGCGTTGTAGAAGACGTGCGTAGGCTCCAGCACCAAGGGCACAAAGGTATCTATTGCGTTACTTCCGATTTCTCGAAGCAGCGACTTCCCTGTCCTTCTTTGGAAGATCGGCGGGGCGGACTCGAAAAAGTCCAGCGAGGTTGACTGTGGGATGTCTGAAAAGACCTTCCAACGAATCTGCACGCGATAGGTCATCGTAGTCTTCCGAAAGGTGGGCGGGAGGGGAATCGAACCCCCTCACGGACCGATATTGGTCACGCGGCCACCATTGGCCCACCCGAATCGGCTGCAAGATTAGCACACGCGAGCGGTAGGCGCTCAATGTCAGTTGGGCGCGCGCGGTAGCTTGTCCAAGAAGTTGATTTCGTTGTAGCGGTTACTTCTACGGCAGTAAGGGCAACTGGCCGAAGGAAGTGAACGGCCGCATTGGATCAATAGCGGGTGGACAGGAAATTGACGGGTGCAGTCGATAGCGTAGGTCGTCGTTCAAACCTTTATCGGACGGGGCGCAGGTACTGCTGCACCACGGGCGAACTGGTAGCAGATGATCTGGCGGCCGGCGTGATTGTGGGTTCAGGCATGTTCGGATGCAAAGTTGCTTTGGTGCACGAGCTCATCGGTGCGATGCCTCGTCGGGCTGCCCGATCTTCCGTTGCCGGCCGAGGGTGTGTCAAAACGTGCGTCGGGACCGGACAGCGAGAAAGTCGACTCATCAGAATGCTCTTCGTTGGCTTCGTAGGCCCTCGGGAGGGGTAAAGTGACACCCAAAAACTACGGCATTTCGGGTTTTGACACACCCTCGGCCACAAGCGGACGGTGGCATCCGATATTTGAATTAAATATCGGGCGTTGCCGGAACATGCAAAGATGAATTAAAATTGAAACCTGAAGCGCGGCGTGGGCACCAAAGCGTCAATGGATCGGTGCCTGCAATAAATAAATCACCGGCGATGCCATAGGGAAATATGGGGACTATAGATTTTATTATGGCCGGTTTTGCCGAATATATATCAAAATCCGAGAGCAACGACTTTCTCAGAGATCACGACTCCAGATTTGAGGGGCTTCGTGGAACCGTAAAAAATAAATCAGAAAAATTAAAAGCCCCCCTTAATGTTATAACTCCTCGGCTCTACTACATAGCCGACCACTCGTTTTATTGTATACAACTTTTCGACTACAAATATTACCTGCTTGCAAAAGGCATGCTTAATGGCTTGCGCGAAAACAATCCACTTTCCCTGGCAAATAATTGTCGCTCACTTCTAGAGCAAGTCGCCACACTGTCTTATTGCATGCAAGCAGTCGAGGAAATGCTTGAGAAATTGAAAGATCAAGGGTCTTTGGAAAAGGTCAATCAGATAATCTCAAAGGCCGAGAACGCTTTGCAGCGTACCTACGCAGGGCAAGGTAAAAGAGACCCCTCTATGCCGGGACCCGAGGCGATTCACGTTAATTCTGCCATTAAGATATTGGAGGGAAAAGTTGGGGATGCCATTAGCTCATACGACTATCTTTGCGAATTTGTTCATCCAAATTATGGCAATAACTTTTTAGTCTCCGCCGGAGAAATCGGCAAGGGTAAAATAAATAGCAGAAACAATTCAGACGAGACAATAATTAGAATAGCCTCTATCGGACTAAGTCTTTTGGAATTTAGTAACCAAGTCAATGAATTGCTATATCCAAGCCTAACTTGGCGCGCCCATCATCTTGTTGAATTGTGCTTGAGGAAAGGGGCAAAAATAACCAATATATTCTCAACAAAAAAACCCTCCCCTGAGGGTGATGGAAAAACAAAAGAGACAGCATTTTTCTTTAAAAATGCAAGGACCGCCCAAGAGGCTATGGATCTAAGCTATCGATATTTGCTTGAGGCTGGGTATAATAACCTGACGACAAGCAGTAGAGTCAATGGCGGGATTGAAAGGGAGGGCGGAGAGCTATTTATTTACGACAGATGGAATACAAAAGACGGGGAAATTTGGTTTAAAATTCCTTCCTATGCGGGCATTTGAAAGAAACGGTTTAATGAAATCCATTTGGTTTTCGAGCCCCCCAAAATGGCAGATCCGGGTCGAGAGCGGTCCGACGGCAAATTGACGAACGTGGGCTATTGCGTAAGCTGTCGCGCAAAGGTTTGTCTGGCGTGGAGGAGGTACTGCTGCATCACGGGCGAATGGGAAGCAGATGATCTGGCGCAGGCGTGATATTGGGTTCAGGCATGTTCGCATACAAAGTTGCTTTGGCGAACGAGTTTATCAGGGCGCTGCTTCATCGAGCTGCCCGATCTTCGGTTGATGCTGCACCCTGACGTCGGCGCGATTGCCGCCGCCTTCTCATAAAGCAGCTGTCGCCTCATCATTGGAGATCATGGCCTTTGGGATTCAGTTCCGACGTCTGGTAAGCAGGTCGGCTACCCCTGCATGTATGGCAATCTCCCTGATATACCCTCGCGAGTACTCCACACCGAGGCGCTGTTGAATCACTGCGCGCAGGCGCGCGTTGTTCCAATGGTCGCCGTCCATGCCGTGCTCGCGGGCTGACTGCTTTACAGTCATAGCTACCCACGCAAGTACCTCATCGTTGATTATGCGACGTGTTTCGGTGCGCCGTTTTGGCGGACGCATGCGATGGGCGAGTCCCAGCTTCGAAACCAGCTGGCGAACGTATCCGTTGGAATGGTCGATGTCAAACCTGCGTTTGATTAGCGCCTGCACGTCGCGATTTCTCCACAGTTCCGTCTCGAAACCGTGAGCGCGTGGCTCTTTTTGCAGAGCAGCTCTCAACCATTTAAGCGCTTTCGGATCAAGAGTCGAACGATGGCCGTGGCTAGTCAACCGATCTAGTGCGTTAAGCCCTTTTCTGGCCACCATCGATCCATACGCCTTAACAGTTCGCAGGCCGATATTCAGTGCTTCCGAGACCTCCTCGGCACTCTGGCCTGCGAGGAGCATCTCAGCGGCGGCTCGTCTTCGTGCCGCATCCCGGGCGCTGACGGGCCTCTGTCGTCGTTGGGCGTGTGCGTCAGTCGCCGGATAGGTGAGTCGATAGGCAAGTCCACGTTCCCGGACTATGTGAGCGACGCGCGAGGCGGAGTAGCTAACGCCGAATCGTTGGAGAATAAGCGCGCGCACCTGCTCGATAGTCCAGGCAGGTGCGGCAATGCCGTGATGCTTTGGGGAACGTTTGAGAGCGCTGGTAAGCCATTTCAGAGCTTTTTCGTCCAGCCGTGATTGCGAGCCGTACTCCTTCAGTTGCGCAAGCGCGTCTGGGCCCTCACTGTCCAGCAGTGCCCTGTACTTCCGAATCGTAGGGAAACTCAAGCCGGTCTTGCTGGAGATGTCCGTGGGACGCACTCCCTTCAAAATCAATCTTGCCGCCAGCGCCCTGCGGCGTCCGAGTGGAATCTGTTCCATACGGTCGAAGTTTTTCCAGAGTGGGCTTACTTTTATTGAGGCTTCTTGGGCATTCTAAGCGCGCAAACGCACGGCACGGAAGCGCACCGATGGAATTTCCGGTGCACTTGGACCGGATTCGAACATCCGCTGACTGGTCCAAGAATGCGCTGCCCGCCGAGCGTTGCGACTTCCGATGACGGTCCTGAGTGGCCTTCCGACAGCGGGCGGACAGGAAATTGTTGAGCGTGGGCTGCGGCGTAGGCCGTCGCGCAAAAGCTTATCTGGCGGCGAGGAGGTACTGCTGCATCACGGGCGAATGGGTACCAGATGATCTGGGTGCCGGCGAGATTGTGGATTCAGGCATGTTCGGATACAAAGTTGCTTTGGTGCGCGAGTTTTCCCGTGCGCTGCTTCATTGGGCTGCCCGTTCTTCCGTTGCCGGCCAGGAACGGTCATGCGCTGGTCCCGGAGAAGTGGCATGCACTGGTCGCTTAGACTGCAAAAGCGGCCCCTCGTGATTTCGCAAATTTCCAGCCAGCCGAACACCACGCAGGCGATGTTGCTATGAGGAAGGGCCGCAGATCGCAAGATCGTACAAGCCACCCAAGTTCGGCTCGATTACCGTATCCTCCTTTTCTGGAAAAAACAGGACCGGTCGGATCGTGACACGAAAAGTATTCTGGGACGAACCTTACCAAACAGCGCTGGACACAATCGTCAGTCAAGTGGACGGTGAGCAGGTGCAGGTCGAGGCGACGATATTTTTTGCCTTCTCTGGCGGCCAGGAAAGCGATCGCGGTTCACTTGCCGGATACCCGGTTATCAAGGCTGAAAAGCTTGGCCTGGAAATCGTTTATACCTTGCCGCACGACCATTCACTAAGCGTGGGGGACTGCGTCACATGGCGCATTGACTGGGAGAGGCGGTATCGACTGATGCGCCTGCACTTTGCCGCAGAAATGGTCTTGCAGTTGGTATATCGGCTGCGCCCGGGCATCGAGCGTATCGGCGCCCACATCGCACAAGATAAGGCGCGCATCGATTTCGCGAGCGATGTCAGCCTCGCGCCGTTGTTTCCAGAGATTGAATCAGCGGCAGCAGATTTGACGACACGCGATCTCCCTATCCTCACAGATTTCAGCGATGTCCAAACACAGCGAAGATACTGGAAAGTTGATGGCTTTGCGATGATGGCCTGTGGAGGCACGCATCCAAAATCGACTCACGAGATTGGTGCAGTGAAACTCAAACGCAAAAATACGGGTCGAGGAAAGGAGCGAATTGAGGTCATGCTGGAGGGAGACTAGCATGTAGACAACCTACCGGCTGAGCGTCCCCTTTTAACTTTAAATCCGCCATCAAAGGGTCTCAATTCCACTGACCGAGAGGGGGCGACAGCGGGCGGACAGGAAATTGATGGGCGTAGTCTATGGCGTAGGCCGTCGCGCAAAGGCTTATCTGGCGCGGGGGAGGTC
>NZ_JARESX010000107.1:0-19340 GCF_046026435.1 Paraburkholderia sp. RL17-381-BIF-C
ATTCCTATGGGGTGTCGCCAGCACTGTTTGAAATTGAGGTTTCAGATAGCGCTGAAGCGGCGAAACTGCTTTCGTTGCGCACATTGACTGGGAGTCTGCGGGATGCGGGTGTCAGCATCACGCTCGGCAAATGGGGCAACGGCGGGTCATCGATGGCGCTACTCGGTGCGCTGGATGTGGACACCGTGACGGTCGCGCGTGAATTGATGGCGACCGTGCCGCACGATAAGCGGGCGGGGACGGTGATGACCGCGCTGATGGATCTTCTGCATGCGCTCGATGTGCGAGTGGTGGTGAGCGGTGTCGATACTAAAGAGCAATTTCAGTGGCTGAAGCGGTGGCCTGAGGTGTTGGTGCAGGGGTTTCTGTTCGAGCGTCCGCGGGCTGGGTTGGCGAGTGTGTTGGGGCTACGGCGGGAGGCGTGACACGCGCGCCGGACGTTACGTAACATCGCGCGGTGCATTGCAATCTAATCGACATCGGCAGACGTTTCACGTTGTCAATTTATCTTCTCGGATCTAGCGTGGACGCGCTGCTCAGGGAATAGACGCTGACGATCACACGAATAAAAAAGAAATTGGCACGCTTGGTGCTTTATTGGTTTCGCGCTGCATATACCGCGCGTGAAGTAGAAACATAAGTTGCTACGAATTCTGTTTAAAACGATCGCCTGATCGGGGGTTATCAGGCGGCCTTCTCAGCGCAGAGCGATGCGGTCTTCCGCCGAAGATCGCGGAGTATTTGCGTTCAGTCGCCGTGTCCGCATCAAGCTGGGACGCGGGTGTTTTTTCGAACAATCCCCCAATTTTTATTTGTGTTCAACCGGTCGGCCCGTCGCGCGACCCGTTGAGCGAATCCACGTTATCCGCGCCGGGGTGCTGTTGTCGTGAATAGCGTGTGATGGAAGCAGGTCATGAGAACTGTTGAGCCAACGCAGGTTCAGCGGCTCGATATAAACGTTTGGCGTGAGAGACCAGCGCGGGGTAAAGAATGGATACGGCGAATTTCAGGCCGCAGATAAAGACGATATCGGGGTTGCAAAGCCCTATCGCGCGTTTGCTCGACGTGATGCTTGTCGTGCTGGGCGCGTTGGTTGCGGCGCAAGTGCGTTTCGGAGATTTTGCGCCAGACCGGATAGATAGTGGGTTCATTACGTTTGCAGCAGCTTCAACGCTAGTTCTCTTTCCAGTGCTCGGGGTCTATGGCTCATGGCGCGGACGTGCCATGTGGCGGTTGATAGGACAGTTGTCGTTCGCGTGGCTCATCGTTCAGGGTTGTGGACTCGTGTTGATGTTCTCGCTGCATCGTACGGACTACGTATCACGACTTTGGTTCGCTTATTGGACTGCGCTGAGTGGCGGCGCGTTGATTGTCTCGCGCGTTGCCATGCATATCGTGCTGGACCGAATTCGCAATGCGGGTCTCAATCTGCGCAGAGTCGCTGTAGTCGGATGCGGCGCCCACTGCCAGCAGGTGGTGCGCAATATCGAAGGTTCGCCGTCTAGCGGCTTCCGAGCCGTGGCGGCATTCGATCTGCGGCCAGCTGTGGGAGTCGTCGGATCCGGCGTGCCGGTTTTTGACGAGATCGACAAATTTGCTGCGCACGTCAGGTCACACGGTGTACAGGAGCTGTGGCTCGCGCTGCCATTATCGGAGGAGCAAGCCATCTCGCGTTTCGTGAGCGAGTTTCGCGACGATCTTGTAAACGTACGCTTTGTGCCGGACATGCGCAGCGTCGCGCTATTCGATAGCGACGTGATCGATTTGATCGGTATGCCAGCGATCAATCTGGTGGCGTCACCTGTGCCTGCACGCGCTCTGTTGAAGAAAGAGATATTCGACCGCATATTCGCCGCGCTTGCGCTCATTGCACTCGCGCCGCTGCTGATTGCCATTGCTACCGCGGTGAAATTGTCGTCGCGTGGCCCGGTGTTCTTCACACAGAAGCGTAAGGGCGCGGATGGCCGTATCTTCAGGATCTACAAGTTTCGCTCAATGCGCTCCCATGCGGTTGAGTCAGGTGTCGTCAAGCAGGCCACGAAGGGTGATCCGCGGATCACACGAGTCGGGGCGTTTCTCAGGCGCACGAGTCTCGATGAGCTTCCGCAATTCTTCAATGTGCTCTGCGGCGACATGTCGGTCGTCGGACCGCGGCCGCATGCAATCGAACACGATGAGCTCTATCAGAAAGTCGTCAACGGATATATCCACCGTTACCGCATCAAGCCGGGCATCACTGGATGGGCACAGATCAACGGATTCCGCGGGGAAACGGATCAGATCGAGAAGATGCAAGGGCGAGTCGAACACGATTTGTATTACCTGCGTAACTGGTCATTCGGCCTCGACATGAGAATTGTCGTCGCGACGATTGCGAAGGGCTTCGTCCATAGCAATGCGTATTGACGGACCTATAACAGCAAAACATGGCCACGACATTGCGCGGACAAATACCACTATTGGCTCGGACAGCAGTGACCTTGGCAGTTTCCCTGACATTCTCGGCTTCGGCGTTCGCCGTGGAACCCGCGCTAAGCGCGTTGGGTCAGGCGGGTGGACTCGTGATTCCGTATGCGTTTGCATTGCCGGAAGGTACGGTGGAAGCGCAGTACAACAACTATATCGATCCGCGCTACGGGAAAGAGGCGACAGACTCGCAGATGTATTGGGGCGCCGTCGGGTTGTTGCCGTATGTCGAGCTTTCCGGCGGGCTTGCGAATTATCCGGGCGATGTTCACGCGCCTTTTACGAATGCGGACCACTTTTTGTTTCGTCACTTGATGGGTGACGTAAAAGTCGAAGTGCCGAAGTTCTTCAAATATCAGCCGAGCATAGCGTTCGGTGTGACGGACGTTGGCGGGCAAACGCATTTCTTCCGCTCGAAATACGGCGTGGTGTCACAGGCGTTTGGACCGATGACGTTGACTGCCGGTTATGGACAAGGGGATCGGCTCGACGGATTTTTTGGCGGTGCGCAGTTATCGCTCTGGAATACCGGCTTGTCGCTGTTGGCGGAAGACGATTCGAGAACGCCTTATGCGGGCGTTCGTTACCAGTCGCCACGAATTAGCTGGCTTGCCGATGCAAACGTGATCGGCACATTGATGCGCTCGATCCGTTCGACAAACGGAGTTTCGCCGCGCACGTCTTTTTCCGTGGGTATTGAGATTCCGCTGGGTAAGCGCTTTAGCGCGCAACGTTGTGCCGATGGATTGTGCGAAGCGCCGAAAGCGTTGCCGGTGCAAGCGGAAGAGGATGACGAGCAAGTGTCGACCAGGCTCGCAAGTCTAAGGCCGATCGACGTGCGGGACTCGGCAAGGAGCATAAATGCTCTTGCCGGTGCGCCGATCGCGTATGTGCCGCCACTGCACTCGTATGCGTCGGTAATGTTGAGTGAAATCGCGCCCGCCAGATCGTTGGGTTCGCCGGCTCCTGTCATGCCGGATGCGCTCGAAACATTCGCACTCGATGAAATTGCCGCGCAACTTTTCGCAGCCGGTCTGGAACGTGTACGTGTCGGCATGAGTGGGCGTGACCTGGTCGTCGAATATGAAAACCATCGTTACAACCAGAACGAGACCGACGCGCTTGGCATCGTCCTTGGTGTGGCAAGCGTGAATGCGCCGCAAGGTACAGAGAAGATTCGCGTGGTCATCAAGAAGGCGAATGAGCCTTTGGGCGAGGTTGTGGTCGATCGGGCGGCATTCGCCCAGTTCGTTGCAGGCGCTGCGCCGTCGGCTGCCAGCGCCTCGCTGACGATGAGCACGCGGCCGACATATGACCCGGACTCCATTGCGTGGCATGGCAATGAGCACACGCATGGGCTGACCCGCATTCAGATCGAACCGATAGTGAGCTATCTGTATGGTACTGAGTACGGCGTTTTTGATGCATCTCTCGGTGCCAACATCGAGGGATTTGTCCCACTCTGGCGCGGCGCGGAGTTATACGCGAGCTATATCGCGCCGCTCTACAACACGAAGAATATGGATGAGGGTCGTGTCTTTAGCGACTACCGCTTGCGTGGAGGGCTGAATGCGGTTGCGTTGGCGCAGAGCTTCTGGATTGTGCCGGGGGTTTTCAACGTGGCGTCGGTGGGCAAGTTCGACTACTCGTATGTCGGCGTGCAAAACGAAACGACTATGTTCGTGCCCGGTCGGCCTGACCTGATCCGTTTGCGCCTCGCCTATTTGCATCATGAACCCGGCCACGACACCTTGCCGAGTGAGAAGAACGCGCAACTGACGTACCGCTGGGTGCAGCCGTCCTGGAAGCTGTGGATCGAGGCAGGCGTCGCACGCTTTGTCGGTGGGGACAAGGGTCCGGTCGCGACGTTCACGCGCTGGTTCGACGACGTGTCCGTCAGCGTGCACGGCGAGCATAGCGGGCAAGGTACCTTTGTGGGCGCTGCGGTCAGTTTTCCGCTCACGCTTCGGCAGGGCATGAAGCCGGGGATCAGTCAGGTGGATGGGACGGGGCAGTTCGATCTGGATTTCCGTACGCGGGTTGGATCGACGAATTATCTGTCGGCGAACGGGGCAGAGAGCATGAGTTTCCCGTATAGCACGCAGCAGTTTCTGTTGAATCAAGGGCGCTTTAGCGGAGAGTACTTCTCCACGCAGCTTTACCGGATGAGAGATGCGTATTTGCGGTACGGGCGGCGCGATGGCGACGCGAATAGAACGCAACCTCAGCCGGACGCAAGGGAGCTTTCAAGGCGCATCGAACTTTGTCGCGATGCCTACGGGAACGGGTTGAAAGGCGTTAGCGATGCACCGGTAGTTGTGCCAGTCAATTGTGAATGATCTTCTTTGGAGATAGCGATGAAGCTTCTTAACGGCGCCACGCTGCGCACGCTGCAGTTCGGATCGATGGTTCTTGCGGCTAGTGCGCTGGTGGCTTGCGGTGGTGGTCATGATAGCGGCAGTTCGCCCGGCGCTACGGTCAACGGCACGGCAGCCATTGGCGCTGCGCTGGCGAACGCTAGTGTCGTGCTGACATGCAAGAACGGCAATGGCAGCGCGACGGCGAATGCGAGCGGTGCTTATTCGGCGAAGTTTAGTTTCGACGGTCCTTGTGCAATTACCGCGTCGAGCGGCGCGATCGCGATTCATTCGTTTGCGGCCGGTGCGGGTACGTTCAACGTGACGCCGCTGACGGAGTTGCTTTTGAGTTATCTGGCTGGGCAGTTGGGGACGACGGTGAGTGGGTTGCTGTCCGGCATCTCTTCCAACGCTTCGTTTCAGAGTGCACTGACGAATAGCGCGGTGATTGCGAATGCCCAGGCGGCTGTGGTGCAACTGATCCAGAAAACGTATGGGATCACGCTGTCGTCATCGTCGTTTTTGACGGTTTCGTTTACACCTGGCTCACCTGGTGCGGATGCGGATCTTGAGACGTTGATGGCCGCGGGCGCGATCACGAGCGATGGGCAACCGGCTCCCGCGCTGGCTGCTGCGGCGGTGGCGGCTGGGGCGGAGGCGCCGATTTCGGGCGGTAATACTGGGGCGACGGGGGGAACTGGCGGAACGGGAGGGGCGGGGACCAATAGCAAATAGGCCACATAACCTTGGACGGGCAAACTGACTCTCGATGATGGCAGCGCGCAGTTCCAGGTTTCCGCGGCTTTTTAGGAAACCTCTGGTGCTTGACACGCATCGATTCGCGATGAAAAAGCGAGGCGCGGTCTCTGGATCAAGCACCGGGTAGCTAGGCCGACGCGAGAGCAGTGCGCTGCAGGTGGTGGAGACGCTTTAAAGGGCTAGCACGCTAGAGACGTTGATACGCGAATAGCGAAATGACAAGAACGAGAGGATCGGCTGGGGGCCGGGAAAATGAGAATACTGCATGCCGCAGAGACCATAAAAGGCGGGGTAGCGACTGTTATGCGTCAACTTATGCTGGCGCACGTCAACGAACAGGATGTACGTGGAATCTCATGCCTTGTTCCGGCGCACCATCGAGATGAACTCCCGTCGCTTGGCGCAGATACTATCCATTGCTTTGAGCGTTCCGGTCGAAACTTCATTTCGCTGTGGCGCTTCCTGACAGCTTTTGTCACTGTAGTTTTAAGGGAACGCCCTGATGTGGTTCACCTTCACAGTTCGTTCGCTGGTGTAGTCGGGCGCCTATGCTTGCTTCCCCTAGCTGTGGTCGTGCGCCCGAAGGTTGTTTATTGCCCCCACGCGTTTCCGTTCCTGATAAAAACATCGAAGTCCTGGCTGCTGATGTACAGAACTGTGGAAAACCTCCTCGCGTTTTTTACGGATGTGATCATTTGCGTCAGCCAGCATGAGCGGCAGTTGGCGCTTCGTGCAGGGTTGAAAGCGAAAAAGTTGATCCTGGTGCACAACGGGATACAGCTTCCGAAGCAACTGCGAGAGCTTCGTTTATGCGAGAAGGAATCTCCGCTTCAGTTGCTGTTCGTCGGTCGCTTCGACCGGCAAAAGGGCTTCGACGTACTTCTTGCAGCAATGAATTTGCTGGAGGACTACCCGGTGGAGTTGGTTGCCGTAGGTGAGCCGGTAAATGGTGCGGTCGCTCCCGTTCCTCAGAAGAACGTCAGATATTTGGGTTGGCTTGATTCCGAAAGTCTGGGACCTGTCTTTGCGGCAGCACATGTTCTGGTTGTGCCGAGCCGATGGGAAGGTTTTGCGATGGTGCCACTCGAGGGTATGAGTTACGGACTACCAATTATTGCCAGCGATTGTTCGTCGCTGCCAGAGGTTGTCGTCAACGGTGTAACGGGATGTCTTTTCCCGGTCGAGGACAGCAAAGCTCTCGCCGAATGTATTCTGAGCAGAACAAAAGAGGATTGGATAACAATGGGCGCGAACGGGTCGACCAAATTCTTCAATGAGTTCACTGCCTCCAGAATGACCAATTCGACGTTGAATATCTATCGCAGTCTACTCGGTCGGCAAGTGGCTGTTTACGGTCTGTCCAAACTTTCATAGACACACTTGGAATCAGAAGGTGGACAAGCGAATGGTCAGGATCAAAGACTCGCTAGTTTCGATGAGCGGCGTTGTTACGGCGCAGGTCCTGTTGTTTCTCAGTATTGTGTTGCTGGGCCGGGAGCGCGGTCCAGAGATTCTGGGGCAATTCAACGGCTCTGTCGCGCTAGGTACTTTGGTGGGAACACTGCTGGCGTTGCGTTACGAATTAGCCTGTCTGTCTGACAGATCGGAAGTTTCTTTCGAGGCGCTGATTCACGTACTCGCGTTGGGTGCGGCCATCGCTACGGCGGTTGCCGCGGTCTTGCTGGCGTACGGGCGGCATCATTTGCTTCTGGTCGAACTGTATGCGGTCGCCACATTCATGTTCAACCTGGCTGCGGCATATCTGAACAGCCTGAAACGCTATGGATTGATTGCGTTAGCAAGAATAGCGGTGAATGTCGGGTTGCTCGTGTGTGTGGCCAGTCCATTTCGGGGCTGGCTCAAGGCGGAGCCGTTTTTTGCCTATACGATCGTCAATACCGTTATAGGGCTATTGGCATTGACCGCGACACTGTGCAATGGGTGGTCTAAGGGTTACCGGGTCACATTCGATCCGAAATTCTATTCTGTGAATAGCCGATTTGCTGCATATATCCTTCCCGCGACTGTCTTGGGGTCGGTTATGACCTACGCATTAGCGATCGCCGTCCCTTCGTGGTACGGGGCGAAGGAAGCAGGTTATTTCGCAGTGGCTTATCGGCTAGGTTTTTCCCCGGTTTCACTTGTCGGTCAAAGCATCGGCGGAGTGTTTCGAAGGGATGCGCTCGGCGCGGTCCGTACAAACACGGATGGAAGCGAGCTAGTCCAGGTCTACCGAACCTATGCGCGGGGCTTGATCGCGGTCAGCCTGATTTACGCGTTCCTTGCATTCGTTCTCTTCGAACCGGTCGTTGCGCTGTTCCTTGGAGCGAAGTGGGAAGGCGCCACGCCGTTCTTTTATTTCCTGATCCCGCTGTTTTCTGTGCAGATTTTGTACGTTCCACTTTCGCAGGTTTTTCTGGCGGTGCGAAAGCAGAAGCTGGATTTCTTATTCCAAATGTGGTCAGGCAGCGTCTTGATTGCCACGCTATACGCGACGCATGTTTTGAACTTATCTGCCGTCGTCAGCGTGGCGATATTTTCGATCGTAGGGGCGATCGTCACGGTATGGGGTGTGACGGTAACCGCTCGGGCTGCAAGCTCGAGGACTTCGGGATACCGGGCCGTGTTGGATTGTCTGATTTGACGGAGGAATGATGATCGTCGTAGTTATCGATTCGATGGAAAGATGTTACTTCTTCTTGCGGTTGGTAGAGAACCTGAGAAGTGGTCACCAGTTCTATTTTCTTACAACAGAGCCTCTTGCCCACACCCTCGCGGTGCTGTCCAACATTCGGTCGGTATTCGTGCGCCGCAAGGCTCTGAAGTCGGAGAACTCTCCGCAGCGCGCAGAAGATGGCTATTGGAAAAATGCTATCGAGGTTCTCAATGGGCACATCTCGCTACCTCAAGCGAGAAGGGATGCCGCCGCAATCGAAGCCGCGATGGCGAAAATCATCGAGTCTAATAGCGTAGCGCGGTGTCTGATCTGGAATGGTCAGCAACTACTCGGGCGAGCCGTTACCGAGGCATGCAATCGGCACGGTGTGGAAACGATCTTTCTGGAAATTTCGAACCTGCCGTCCAAACTGTTTGTGGATCGAGAAGGGGTGAATGCTCTCTCGTCAATTGCCTCTTTGCCGCATCGTTTGGACGCTCTTCCGTTGCCGTCGATGGATGCCCACGAGGCCTGGTTTCGACGGTATGAGCAATCAAAAAGAGCGCCGCTACCTCAGTCGCGGTTCCGTCTGAGCCGGAAACTGATTTCGGCGATTAATCTGGTTATGAAAATCGTTGGGCGGGGCGCTGTGCTCAACACATCCAATGTTCTAAAGTTAAGCAACGCCGTCCCGAAAATTC
The DNA here is from genome assembly GCF_046026435.1 of Paraburkholderia sp. RL17-381-BIF-C. Classification (NCBI taxonomy): domain Bacteria; kingdom Pseudomonadati; phylum Pseudomonadota; class Betaproteobacteria; order Burkholderiales; family Burkholderiaceae; genus Paraburkholderia; species Paraburkholderia sp. RL17-381-BIF-C. Next base: position 8,940 of record NZ_JARESX010000107.1, read on the forward strand.
CTGGATCGAAATGTTACTCCGGTGACGAGTTGGCAAAGCGCGTCCACGTATTTCTTCCCCTACAGGTGTCGGCGGATACGCAGCTAAAACTTCATTCCGACGTGACCAATATAGAAGCGATTCGTCAGGCCGTGGGTTATGCCGAGAAGATCGGCGCTGAGCTGTTTGTGAAGGTTCATCCGGCCGAGACTGATCGAGGCGAATTGCGGCAAATTTGCGATTTAAGCTCGAAGCTGAATTTCGATATTGTCTCTTCCGCCACTCTGGATCTTGTAAGGAATGCGCATTCGGTTGTGACTATTAATTCAACCGTGGGTCTGGAGGCGTTGATGTACAACAAGAAGGTTATTACGTTGGGGCGATCCTTTTATCGGGATTTCGACAGCGACCGGCTAAAAAAGTACATTCATCATTTCCTGGTAGATGGTATCGATTATTTCGGGAGTGGCGCAGTCTCTGCCGACGCGGCGAAGGCACTGTTAAATCGATAATTTGATTTTTTGGATATTTTGAGATTTGAATTGCTGAACTAAAATTAGATTAGAGAAAATAATATGAATGTCAAGATCGGCCAGCATATTATCGTTGGGGAAAATCAGCCGTTTGTCTTGTTCGGCGGCTTGAACGTTTTGGAGAGTGTGGACCTGACTTTGCGTGCCTGTTCCGAGTTCGTGCGAGTGACTAGCAAACTCGGCATTCCATTTGTGTTTAAAGCGTCTTTTGACAAGGCAAACCGCTCATCCATGCGGTCTTACCGAGGCGTTGGGTTAGATGCCGGATTGGATATTTTCCGAAAAATCAAGCAGGAATTCGATATCCCAATCATCACCGACGTTCACGAAGTATTCCAGGCGCCGCTGGTCGGCGAAGTGGTAGATGTGTTGCAGGTTCCGGCGTTCCTTGCGCGACAAACGGATCTGATCACGGCTATCGCGGAAGTCGGCAAACCGATTAACGTAAAGAAGCCGCAATTCGTTAGCCCGACGCAGATGAAACATGTCGTTCGAAAATGCCGTGAGGCGGGTAACGACCAAATAATCCTCTGCGAGCGCGGAACCTCATTTGGATATGACAACCTCGTTGTCGACATGCTCGGATTCGGGCTGATGCGTGAGGCGACGGGAGGTTGTCCGTTAATATTTGACGTGACTCATAGTCTCCAATGCAGAGACGCGTTCAGCGAGGCGTCGAGCGGACGACGCCGGCAAGTCCTACATCTCGCGAGAGCCGGGATGGCTGTAGGTCTGAGTGGGCTTTTTCTGGAGGCGCATCCCAATCCGGAAGAAGCACTTTGTGACGGAGCGAGTGCATTGCCATTGGCTGCTCTGGAGGCGTTCTTGGTTCAAGTCAAAGCAGTTGACGATCTTGTGAAGTCGTTGCCTCGACTGGAGATCGAATAGCGGTGACACGGGGCTCGATCTTTCGCTGATGGACAGGCTGCGCATTGGCGTCTTGCAGGAAACAATAATTGACTATTTATTTCCGGCAATTTTTGTGCGGGGTCTTTGTCGGGATTGAGATCTGTCGGTATTGAAAGTAATTCTATATTTAGAAGGTCGTTCAAGATGATCCATGCTTCAGCTGCTAGCAAGACTATATTTATAGTTCATCCGGGTAAGGCGAATTATCCCGAGATAGCCGCATATGCTTCATATTTTGGCGGCCTCGGATTCCACGTTATGTCGGGTAGTAAGTCGGATTATGCGAAAATTCCAAAGGATGTGCGAAAGCGCACTGTGGTCTGGTGCATTATGGGATTCTACCCCACGAAATTCGATGCGCGGCTCGTGATTCACGATTACCGGTCTCTGTCGGTAGGCCGATGTGCCAGTTTAAAGGATCGGGTGAAGCGACATCTCCAACCCACGCCAGCTTTGCGCATCTTTCAGACGGCAGAGATGGAAAAGATGATGGGTTTCAGTGGTAACGGAAAAAGCGTAATTCTTCCAATGGGAGTTCCTGACTGGATTTTCAGCATGAACGAAGATGCGATCGCAGACGATGTACCTTCAGCGACGTTCTGTTACATAGGCGAGATTTCGCGTGAAAGAGGTTTTGATTCCTTTCTCGATGGGTTTTGTCGTTTTCGGAGATCTGATGAAACACTGATTCTTGTGGGCGACGCCGAAAGGTGTATCGTTGAGCGCTTCGAAGGCGCGCCGGGGGTGACGTTTACTGGTCGTTTGCCTCAACGCAATGCGTTGGCAGTTGTTCGGAAAAGCCGCTTCGCTGTATCGACGATTCCGAGTGTTCGGCCATACAACGTTCAGGCTCCGACAAAATTGCTGGAATATGCTGCGCTAGGCAAACCAATTGTGTGCAATGACTCGCGTTCAAACCTCGATGTGATAAACAAATTCGGCATTAATTGTTTGATCACTGGGCCGACGATTTTTGACAGATTGGATCGTAAAAGATTGATTTCCAGTCTGCCGAACGATCCCGGTAAATTGCACATGCTGCGCTGGAATGAAATCATTCGACGAGCAGATATTGAAAGCATGTTTTAAGAAAGAAAAATGCGGTGATATTGACCGAATGACATGGAACGGTTTCGCGCGGCGGGCAGAATGCGTTCGCGCATAGACGCTTGTTAACCTGTGTTGACCGATTGGCTGACGCAGACCGCAAGACCATACTTAAGCGGCTCGTGTATGCGGCCAGCCTGCGGAGGCCGAGCGCCATTGTCTCCTCAACCACGTTCCGCAACCGGCCCTGTTACGCAACGCGTAACGTTACGTGTTCCGTCAAAGCGCAGGACACATAGCCGGAGCGGTCCATTCTATCGGCATTTCGCGACGATTTTCCATTGGCACGGTTAGTGCTTAATCTCAGCCGTCTGTTAGATGGTGAAGATAAAAAGCTATAGGCCATACGGGGAAATTAATGTCAGTTAAGACCAGTTGTTTATCGGGCGTCGGTGCGTCTCGCCGCTCTATCGCGGCGCGCGTGACCTCATGCCTGATCGCTGTGGCGTTTCTCGCAGGATGCGCGGCCGCGCCAGGAATGAGAATGGAAAGGCCGCCTAGCATTGCGAATTCGGCCATCGCTTCCAATCCAACGGAAGCGCAGCTTTCCGTTCCGATTATCGATATCGATTTATCGCTGATCAAGAAGATCCGCGAGTCCAACCGAAGCGTGGATCTCGACTCGAGCCGTCTGGAGAGCGCTGGGGGTTCATACAAAATCGGCGCTGGCGACGTGCTTCAAATAACAGTTTGGGACCATCCCGAACTAGCTGCTGCGTTGGGCGGTCAGCCCCAGGCAGCCGCGCGGCCCTCTGATGCGCCGCCGGGTTTCGTCGTGGATGACGCAGGCTACCTGGTATTCCCGTACGCGGGCCGAATACACGTGGCTGGCTTGCGACCCGAGCAGGTACAAGCCATTCTGTCGGAGTCGTTCACCAAGGCATTTCGTGATCCGCAAGTAACCGTTCGCGTCGCATCCTTCCGCTCCCAGCGTGTTTATGTCGAAGGGGAAGTGCATGCGCCAGGTACTCAAGTCATCAACGATATACAGATGAACCTGGTCGATGCCATCAGTCGGGCGGGTGGGTTTTCGTCGACTGCAGATCAGAGTCACGTTGAATTGAAGCGCAAATCGATCACTACAGTGATCGACATGTCCAGTGCGAGAAGCGGAAAACTGGATCCATCGCAGATCGTACTGAAAGACGGTGACGTGTTGCGAATTCCGTCAAGAGACGAATTCGGTGTTTTCGTGATGGGCGAGGTGAATAAGCCTGTAACAGCTATTCCGCGCACTACCGGATCATTGAGTTTGAGTGAAGCTCTGGCGCAGGCCGGAAGTCTGAATTCCAATTCGGCGGATGCTGCGCAATTGTATGTTGTCCGCGGATCGCTCGACGGAGCGCCGGAAGTCTTCCACCTGGACGCTCGATCTCCGGTGGCGATGGTGCTTGCGAACGAGTTTCCTTTGAAACCTAAAGACATTGTCTACGTCGACGGTAACGGGCTGGTTCGTTTCAATCGCGTGTTGACTCTGTTGTTGCCGGCTATCAATGCTGGTCTTACTGCGGCGATCGTAACAAAGTGACCCAAAGAATACTTTTCCTTTGCGAGGGCAATATTTGCCGGAGCCCAATGGCTGAGGCGATGCTGAAGGCAGTATTACCAGACCGGACGGTAAGTTCGGCGGGACTGAATGCGCTCGTGGGCATGCCGCCAGCAGATTACGCCTGCGAAGTCATGTCGACGAGAGGCATTTCTATACAGGCACATCGGGCTCAACAGATCACTCACAAGATGTTTGTCGATGCGGACCTGGTTTTGGTGATGGATGGTCACCAACGACGATACGTCGAGGCAAATTTCCCTTCTTTTAAGGGGCGGGTTTACCGGCTGGGAGAGTTTGGTAGGTTTGATGTTGCCGATCCGTATCGACAGTCGAGAGATGTTTTTGAGCAGTGCGCTAACAGCATTCAAGTCGGCGTATCGGAATGGGTCAAAAGAATCTTGTCGATCGGGTGAACTTGAAAACAAGCTAGTCAAATAGGCCAACGGATTTTGAGAACTATTATGAACCAACTGACCGAGCCGCAGCAGATTGTACATGGCGACGAAGAAAGTGCGGACTTTCTGCAAGTTCTCGACACAGTAGTCGAGAACAAATGGACGATCGCGGTAGTCACAATAATTTTTGTGATAATCGGAATCGGCTACGCACTTTTCGCGGCGCCAGTGTACGAGACCAGCATTTTGGTTCAGGTTGAAGACAATCCTGATACGTCTGCAGCAAAAAGTTTGATTGGCGACGTGTCGTCACTGTTTGATGTGAAGTCATCGGCAGCTGCAGAAACACAGATTTTGGCATCGCAGCTTGTCGTTTCGCGCACTGTGGATTCGCTCCATTTGTACATCCAGGCCAGACCACTTCGATTTCCAATTATTGGTGACTGGGTATCTCGAAGGAATGATGGGTTGTCGCATCCCGGTATCTTCGGATACGGCGGTTTCGCGTGGGCCCAAGAAAGCATCGACGTGCCAGTCTTCAATGTTCCTCTGCGGATGGAAGACAGTACTTTCAAACTTACCATCCTGTCCATGGATCGTTTCCGACTCGAACAATCTGACCTCGACGCGCCCATTGAAGGACGGCTAGGCGTCCTGCAGCGCTTTAGCACCGCAAAGGGTGTTGTTGAATTGAAAGTGGCGGGTGCGCAGGCGCAGTCGGGTACGACATTTGTTTTGGTGCGCAAATCTCGCCTTGAGACCATCGCTGACCTGCAAGATGCACTGGACGTGCAGGAGAAAATCAAGCAATCGGATGTTGTGGTTGCAAGCTTGCGCGGCAACGACCCTCTTTTGGTAAGTGCAATTTTGAATGAGATCGGGCGGCAGTACATTAGACAAAATGTTGACCGAAAATCGGAGGAGGCTGCCCAGTCTCTTGCATTTCTGAGTACGCAGTTGCCAGAACTAAAAAGGCAGCTAACCGAATCCGAGCAGAAACTAACAAAACTGAGAGATCAACGGGGAACTGTTGACCTCAACGAAGAGGCCAAACTTGCGCTGCTTCAATCCGCCGATGCTAGAACTCGCCTCCTGGAATTGCAGGAAAAACGCCATGAGCTCGTCACGCGATTTGCTGATACGCACCCCAGCGTGGTTGCGATTGATCGGCAGATCGCAGCGCTTGGCAGCTACCGAACGAGTGCGGAAGCTCAAATCAAGCGCTTGCCTGAGTTGCAACAGGAAACGGTGCAGATCATGACGGATTTGAAGGTCAACACGGATCTATACACAGGCCTTCTCAACAACGTGCAACAGCTTCAATTGGTTCGCGCGGGGAAAGTTGGCAATGTTCGCCTTGTCGACACAGCATTCATTCCAGAAATTCCAGTCAGACCAAAGAAGCCGTTGGTGGTAATTGCGTCGCTTTTGCTCGGACTAATAGTAGGAATCGGAATCTCTATTGGGCGGGCAATTTTGTTCCACGGCATATCGGACTCCAACGAAATTGAACGTCGTCTGGGTATGACAGTGTCAGCAATTGTTCCCCTTTGTGAGCAACAAAAAGTGATAAGCCGTGATATCTCGAGCAGTAACGCTGCGTCTCTTCTCCTGTCGACCCGATTTCCCAATGATCCGGCGGTGGAGAGCATCCGTAGCCTTCGGACGGCCATGCAGTTCGCTCTTTTAGAGGCAAGAAACAATGTAGTTGTCGTGGGCGGTCCGGCACCGGGCATTGGGAAGAGCTTCATTTCATCTAATCTTGCGGCGGTCCTATCCATGGGCGGAAAACGGGTGCTTTTGATTGATGCTGACATGCGCAGGGGACATCTTCATGAGACGTTTGGAGTGGCTCGAGGTGCGGGACTGTCCGATGTCATTGTCCATTCAGCATCACTTGCGGATGTGGTCCACTCCAACGTATTTGACAAGTTGGATTTTGTTTCGACAGGCGCAATTCCTCAGAATCCGTCGGAGCTACTTCTTCGACCTGCCTTGAAGGAGATTCTTGCTGAATGTTCGCGGAACTACGACATTGTATTGATCGATTCGCCACCAATCTTGGCCGTGTCCGACACTGCGACAATCGCTGCGTTCGCGGGATCAACGTTTATTGTTGCACGGTCGGGAGTCACGCGGCTGGGTGAGATTTCCGAGGCGGCCAAGCGCTTGTCGCAAAATGGAATAAACACAAATGGTGTGATTTTTAACGGCGTGAATCCGAAACACGGTCGCTATGGGTACGGTTCTCGTTACGGTACTTATCGGTACGCGGCGTACGATTATGGTAACGATCGCTAGCCTTGGTGAGCAGCAAAATGATGTGCAGATCGGGTCTAGTTGCCTCCGCGAATGTGAATTTCAGGAATTAAAGATGCGGCACCGACGTGTGTCATCAGCTATATTTTCGTTAAGCACCTTATTCTTTTCGTTGAATGCGTTTAGCGTGCGCGCGACCGCGATTTCATACGTTCTCGTGTGCTTACTCGCGTTCCTCAATTCCCCTACACTGAGTAGGCGCACGGAGAGCTTGGTTCGCATAGCAACGTACTGGTGGCTTACTGTATTCTTCGCTTTTGTAGTTTCTGCGTTTGGAGACTTTTATATTAATTCGTACATTAAGTTTCTGTTGATGCAGATGTATATTTGCTTGATCTATTGGATGTTTTCAAGTGATGTTTTAAATAGGGTTTCTATGGAATGGGCGTGCCAGTTTTTGATTTATACGCATGCTGCATTTTTTCTTTTTCAGCTTGCATATTACCTCACCACAGGTCATTTCATTGATTTTGATAATTACGTTCGCGAGACTGACGCAGAGGCGCTTTACGCCACAAAAGCCTTGAATGACAGTTTGATTTCAATTCGAGCTCTCGGTTTGTATTCGGAGCCGTCCTTTTATGCGATGACTGTTGTACCGTGCGGCACTCTTCTTCTGCTGCTGAAGCGCCGAGTGACAATTCCTTCTGTCGTGGCGTTTGGCACCGCACTTCTTAGTTTCTCCGTTGCGGCGATGATTATTGTTGCAATGATATGTGCCCTATACGTTATATTTGGCCAAGTTCCGAACAAAATCAGACTCGCCGCGTTCGTTGTCGCACTGCTGAGTATTCCACCCCTATATCATGTATACGACTTACGCGTAAACCAATCGGTTGATTATGACGCAGTTGCCAGTCGAACTCTGGTATTTAACGAGATCGAAAAAAGAGATGTTTTGTCGAATGTGTTCGGAAATGGACTTTTCTGGAACGAACAGAATAATGTAGGGAAAACGCATCTTCGCGGTTTCAATGTTCGTGACAGTTCATTCTATGTCTATATAGTCTTTGCCGCCGGCGGTTTTGGCGCATTAGTTTTTTGTGGAGCGCTACTCTATATGTTATGGGTAAAAGGCCGCAGGCAATACATATTTTACTTGTTTGCAATTCTCCTGTTCAAATATCACGTTTTATATGGAATGTTCTGGCTAACTGTTCTTATGTTTTTGGTGCTTTCGCGGCAGGTGATCCAGCCGACAGTCTTTCGCTTGCGCAGCTGAGGCTCGCTTGCTCTGTTTCGTGAGATTTGGAGAAGTGGCTTTATAGGTAGGTCTAGCATGAAACATTGGTTCGGGTGTGTCCTGTATCTAGCTTCTGTATTGTCGGCTTTCGGGCAAGTATTGCCCGCTTCGTTAGGCGGAAAGGTGCTCGCATTTAGTCCGGCGTCCACGAAAGTCTATCTTGGGTCACCGTCCATAGTCATTTTGCCTAATGGAAGCTATGTAGCGTCGTATGACACTTTTGGCCCGTCGTCAAATTCTGACACCGCAACGCTACTCGCGTCCTCCGATAAGGGAAGGAACTGGAAAACACTGACGGCTTTGCATGATCAATACTGGTCTTCGCTTTTCGTTCTCAAGGGCTTCCTTTACATAATTGGAACCGATCGAGCGATTGGTAGGCCGGTGATTCGCCGTTCTCAGGACAACGGCGCGACATGGACCACTCCAACTACCGATGCTGATGGGCGATTCCCAATGCGTGGGCGATACATTACCGGACCGGTCCCGGTTTTAGTCGATCACGGACGTGTCTGGCGCACATTTGAGGTCATCGACGGCGACGACTTGCGCGAAATAGTAATGTCAGCACCATCAGGCGGCGATATCCTTGACACTAGAAACTGGACCGTGTCCACGGAGTTAGCGTCTAACAAAGCGTGGTTAGACGGAAAGTTTCTGTCTTGGGAAGAGGGAAATTTGGTGGAGACCCGTGGGGGACTGCCGGCGGTCCTTCTCCGCGTCAACACGACGGTGGGCCCAGAAAAGGCGGCGGTGATAAATTTTGCGCAGGATCGCCGAACTCTGTCATTTAATCCGGCATCCGGATTTATCGACTTCCCTGGAGGAGGAAAAAAATTCACGGTCCGTTTCGATCCACAAACGCAGCGATACTGGTCGATCACGAATGCAGTGTCGAATGACGATGGGCGAACCAATCTAGAGCGCGTTAGAAATACCCTTGCATTGATTTGGTCGTCGGATTTACGAACTTGGAAAGTGCAGCGGATTTTGCTACAGCACCCTGATCGGTCGCATCACGGATTTCAGTATGCTGATTGGCAATTCGACGGTAAGGACATTGTTTCGGTCATACGCATGGCCTATGATGACGATCACGGCGGCGCCGAGAGCCAGCACAATTCAAACTACATTATGTTCTTGCGAATCCCTAATTTTGCGGAGCCGTGAAGGAGCGTGCCACATCCTGAATAAGGACTCTCCTGCCCGTTCGAGTACAGGACGTCGCCACTTTATTAAACGGTTACGCATGACCCTTCGGGGCCGCTTTGACGTTCATTGTCTTTCTTTGAAGAGATTTCTCAGCTTGCCTATCGCTACGTGAGTCTTGTAATCAAGAGCGTCGCCAGTAAACGATGAAGCGCGTGACTTTGACGTCAGATGCGAGTTGCCTCTTTGCCTTACCGCGCGATAGGCGAGGACGGTAAAGGCTGTGAAGTGAAGGGATACGCCGCCCAACATTTACCAAGCGGATTTGCCTTTGCGAAAGACGCCGATATCGCTTTGTCTCCGCACTGAATTTTCATTCCGGGAGATATCTCTCCGCCTCAAAACTATCCAGATCCCCTAGCAAATGCTGGATCTGCGACGCTTGCGTTTCAGTCAACCGGAATTCGCTCTGTATACGCTGAAGCCGCCTCCGCCAATAGGCCGGCTGCAAAACGGGCTCACCGCGAAACGCGCTGAGCGATGGCACCATCACACGCGCCACGTGCGCGATATCTTCATCCATTGTCATGCCATAACCCCGATGACCTCACCATTCATTTAGTAGTGGCCTTGTTCTTATGTTGCGGGTGGACTGGATCTATCCCGCAGTGTGAGCCGATTGCGGCGGCCATCATCCTACAAAGCCGCAATCTTTCGGTCAAGGTTTCTAATGCCTGGTGACAGTGCGACTCAAGTCGAGCCATCACGCGGTTTGTTCGATCCGACATGCCCTTGCTGCGCCGCATGATCTGCTGTTTCTCGGAAGCCGGCGAATTCGAGCATCGTGTCAGTGATCTGCATCCGTAAAAAGGCGACTCGCTTACGGTTGTCTTGCAATGTGTCCGATGGCGCTGCTTGCTCGATGGGCGCTAGCCATGAGCAACTCGTGATTGAGTCGGTTGTAGTTAGCGGGCCTCGTGAGGTGTCGACATTGTTTGATCTGAAAGGGTATTGGAACGCAGCTTTCTCCGATTTCGTTACTCAATCAAACACTCGCGACAACCTCGCAAAGATGCCATTCCGCGCAATCCACGCCGCGTACTCCCGGTACTCCGGATCATTCATCAAATGCTTTTCTTCTGTCTTAGCCCGCAAGAAATAGAGCATATTCACAGCCAGTAGCGCCGCGCAGTGCGTCACCGCCACTCGCCACCCCAT
>NZ_JARESX010000108.1:0-18911 GCF_046026435.1 Paraburkholderia sp. RL17-381-BIF-C
CTGCCGTGCGTGCACCTGTCCGCTCGCGCGCTTCCAGCCGATTGCACGATTAAAATATCACCCGATACATTGAATCGCTGGCAGGCGTCGATGCCGGGGCGAGTATATCACTATGAATATCATACAAACATACCAAGTGTGAGAAAGAGACGCAAATTTCGTCCAGGCGACGCTTTCGCACCTCTGGCGGGAGCGGACAAGAACCGGTAAAGCACTACACTTTGCACCGTGCTCCTTTTCCCCGCCGGCCCCTTCCCGGCAATTCCGCGACTTCCGTCGCTAATGCCCGTGTTTCGTGGCCGCAGCTCCGCCCGATCAGTCCGGTCTCGGGTCCCGAGGGCCACCGCCGGCTCAGCGGTATCACGCCAGTTATAATCAATATTCGAAATGGGCCCAGCATGACGACGTTGCGAACTGGCTATGCGCGAGTTATTCGTCAAGCAATATCCGTTCGAGGTTTTTTCAAGAAATGCAGGCGCGGCTAAGGATCCGAAGCGCCGGATGAAATTACGATAGTGATGCGATCGGCATGAACGTCGTCGGGCGCTGACGATGCGTAAAAGTCGGAAGGCAGCCGAGGGCTCCACGGGTGAGCTTGCGTGCACGGAAAGACATGTCTGCTCCATGGTCCGTCTTTCCGTCCTTCCCTCCCTCCTTCCACGAGGTTTCAATAACTGCACCTCTTGCTGATCGACGGTTCCTGGCCTAACCCGGAAAACCGTCGAAAGCCGATGCGCAGCGCAATTGCTTTGAGCCGCGATCTTCCGAAGTCGACCCACAACGGTCCGTCAAACAGAGGCGCGACCGCTGGCTCTTCTCACGCCATGACGACCATTCGTAGCTACCGCAAGACGCACAATTCGGAAGGGTGAATTCGAGCACTGTGAGGCAAGTTCAATGGGTGATCCCACCCGGTTGACGCCGTCTGGCGCCGGATACACGACACCCACTTCGAACAGCTCCTCATACCGCCGCCAGAACGGCTCATCTGGCCCGGTTGGCTGATGAAATACCAGTGTGCCCGTTGTGCCCATGCGATGTCCGCTGCCGGAAAGTCACGCCGGCGTTGCGTGGCGGGTCGGCCCGGACACGGTCTTTAAGTGACACCGTGGATTATGTCCACTTGTGTCGTCCTGATAGAATTACGTCTTATCTTTTTACAGCGATGTTTTACGTGGCTCCAAAAAATACGTAAAAATGTCTGGGAATTTTCCGATCTGAACTCTGATGCTTAATAGTGAAGCGATACCGACGGCTCTCAGGCGGATAGTTTTACGTACGAGCACTATCGGCCATATGGGCTTCGTCCGGCGAGCCAGTCACCTCCAAGAAAGCTGCGCCGTTCTACCACCACATCAGCGCGATATCCCGTGAAGCCCGTCGTCAGCAAATCGCCCTCGCCGCATCAACGAGGGCTCGTGAAAGTGGACGATTCCATGCGAGCTTGCGACCTGAAGCCGTCGCAGCCGCCGGTTAACCGGGGCCGGTCAGGAGATCGGACCGCCCCGTAGATTCGCCGTGGGTAAGATGCGAATGACCCTGGCGCGTGACGTCATCGTGATCAACGCTCGTCGCGTTGCCGATCCGAGCGCGGAGTGAGGGCCATATAAGCATACGCAAACCCTAACAACGCCCCCTCATCCCATTGCCGCCCCACAAAAATCAACCCAAATGGCGCACCCGACGCATAAAACCCCGCAGGCACCGCAATCCCCGGCAAGCCCGCAATATTGATCTCGCCTACCGTCGTCTCCTGAATGACATCCTGACCGTGAAGCGGAGGCAGTTCACCTCGCATCTGCGGAAACACCAGTGCATCGAGCTGTTGCGCATCCATCACCGCATTGAAAATCCGCAGATAGCGCGCCTTCACTTCGACAAACTCAGGCATCTCCGGCGGCACCGATGGATCAGCCAGCGCGGCCGTGAAATCCGCGAGGCTATGCAGATACCGCAGTATCCCTTGCGCCCCAAAAGCATCGTCATCTTTCGTCGCCGCAGCGAATTCCGCGAAGGTCTTGAGCGACGCATGCTTGCCGAGCCGCTGAAGATACTTTTCCAGATCGTACGGAATCGACTCCAGACCGCGCGCATCGAAATGCGCCAGCGGCGGAGTCGGCTTCCTCAGTTCGGCGAACCCCGAGCCCGCGAACGGATCGTCGACAAGAATCGCACCCAGATAGACCAGTTCGTCCTTGACCCGCTCATACAGCGCGGCAGCTTCATCGGACAAAGGCTGATTGCGCCAGCCCGGGCCATACAGGCCGATGCGCTTGCCGTTCAGCGCTTTCGGGTCCAGCGCCGCGGTATAACCGCCTTCCGGTTGCCGGCCGACGCTCGCGAGTGTCTTCGGGTCTTCGCTCGAATAGCCCGCGAGCACGTCGAGGCACAGCGCGGCATCCCGCACGTTTCGTGCAATGGGCCCCACCACATCGCGATTACCCGACAGCGGCACCACGCCCGCATTCGGCACCAGCCCGATAGTCGGTTTGATTCCGACGAGGTTCTGCGCCGACGCGGGGTTCTGAATCGATCCGCCGGTCTCTTCCGCGAGGCCGAGTACGGCCATGCACGACGCCACCGCCGATGCCGTGCCCGCACTGCTGCCGCCCGGCACCCGATCGGGCATCACGACATTGATCGTGGGGCCCGCCCAGCTATCGTTCGCATGCGAGCCGGTGTGGCTCAGGATCGGGACGTTCGTTTTGCCGAGCAGAATCGCACCCGCGCGGCGCATCCGTGCGACGACCGGCGCATCACGCTCTGGCATCAGGTCGACGCCGCCTCTCTTGCTGTACAACTTCGCCCATCCCGCGGTAGTCGGAAAGCCGACCATGTCCATGGGATCCTTGATGACGACCGGCACGCCGGCAAGCGGACCCAGTGGTTCGCCGGCAGCGCGCCGTTCGTCGATCCGGCGCGCGTCGTCGATAGCCGCCGGGTTCAGGAAAATCACTGCGTTGTACTTGCCGTTGTCGCGCCCGATTCTGTCGAAACAGGCGCGCGCCAGCTGCTCGGCCGTGAATGTGCCCGCCTTGAAACCCGCCTGCACGGCCTCGACCGTCAGGGCGTCCAGATCGATATCCATCGCACTGCCTCGTTCCATTCCATGCTCCTGTTGATTTGACCGTGTGTCAGAGCTGCACGCCGCGCGTGAGTGCTCCATCGACGACGAAGTTCGTCCCGCTCACAAAGCTCGCCGCCGGACTCGCGATGAATGCCACCGCGTTAGCGATTTCCTGCGGGCGCCCCATTCGCCCAGTCGGATTCAATGCAAGTGCGCTTTCGAATAGCGCCGCATCGTTATGCTCGATCCAGTCCCACACGCCGCCCTCGAAATACACATTCCCGGGCGAAACCGTGTTCGCGCGAATGCCCTTCGACGCGAGCTGGTTCGCGAGCCCCTGCATGTAATGAACGAGCGCGGCCTTGAACACACCATAAGGACCCGCGGCGAAATCGATCTCGCGTCCCGAGACGCTCGATATCGCGACGATCGACGCGGCCCGGCTCGCTTCGAGATACGGCATCGCCGCATCGACGAGATTGACGGTGCCGAGCAGATCGGTTTCGAATTCCTTGCGCCACGATTCAATGTCGTTGCCGATTGCGAGCGCGCTCACATTCGCCACGACGATGTCGAGGCCGCCCCACTCCGAGCCGATACGCTCGACCCACACTTTCAGCGCGGCACCATCCGATACATCGACTGCCGCGCCCGATGCGCGCGCGCCGCTCAGTTCGGCGAGCGCGCTAACGGTCGCCTCGACGGCAGCCTGATCGCGTGCGCAAATGGCGACCTCGGCACCTTCTGCTGCGAGCGTGCGTGCAATGGCGAGCCCTATACCCTTGGTGCCGCCGGTCACGATCGCCTTCAAACCCTTCAGTTGTAGATCCATGTTCGAAACTCCTGTGCAGGTGTTTGCGTGTCCGTTAATCGATCGAGCGACAGCACGCTCACTCTTTATCGCGCCCCTCGTCTGACGTCATGCCGCGAGAAATCTGCAGCACTTCGCCTGCCTGAATGACGGAGTGACAGATGTCGTCGATAGTTATGCGCTTCTCCATCGCCTGCGCGCGCAGCATGTCGTACGCTTCGCGTTCGCTCACGCGATGCATGGTCATCAGAATTTTTTTCGCTTCCTGCAAATGCCGGCTGTCGAGCAGCTTCTGTTCCAACTTGGCGATACGCTGCGCGTGCTGGCGCGAACGCTTTGCGTGATATAGCGCCATCACCACCGTGGACAGCAATCCCGAAGCGCGCACCGGTGTCGTTACGATGCCATCCGCGCCGAGCTTGATCGCCTGATCGATGAAGGTCGGATTCTCGTAGGCCACCACACAGATCACGGGCGGCGCATCCGGTCCCGACCATTCGCCCTTCGGCGCGCGCTCGTCAGGCCGCAATGCACGGAACACGAGGTCGACGCGCTCCGGCAGCGTGTCCACGGGCGGCCAGCATCGCTCGACCTGAAAGCCCATGCGCCGAAGGTGGTTCGTGAGCGTCACCCCGTCGTCGTCGTCGGGATGAAAAACGACCACGCGCGCATTGCGCTCGAGGATCGAACTCGTGAGGCTGCGTTGGCCTCTGTCCGGGCGCGCGCTCACGTCAGTAGTCCCGCGTGCTCAATTTCGTGACCCAGTCCCCGAGCGTCTGACGCGTCATGTAGGGATCCGGGCCGACGGCGAACTTCGATTCGCGCAGGATAGTGAACTGGCCATCGGCATTGACGCGGCCAATGCGCGGATAAAGCGCCATGTGATGATTGACCGGATCGATGCGCACCCGGCCTTGCGGCGCGGTGAACTCCGAGCCGAGCAGATGCGGCATGATGGTGCCGAGTTCATCCGAGCCGGCACGCGCGAACGCTTCCGCGAACATATGCATCTGATAGTAGGCGGCTTCCCAGTTCATGTCAGTTGGCGTGTGCGCGCCGAAGCGCGCCTGATGATGTCGCACGGCGCGATGATTCTCCGGCGTATCGATGCTCTGAAAATAAGGCGCAGCCGTGAAATGCCCTGTCGCGATGCCGCGTTCCATTGCGTGAATCTCGGTCTCGGAGGTGTTGAGGCTGCCGATCGGCATGCTGGCCGGATCGAGGTCCGCGCGCGCATAAGCCTCGTAGAGATAAGGCACCGTCTCTCCGATCACCGTGCAGAAGATCCAGTCCGGCGACTTCCGCCCGATATCCGCGACCACCTGGTCGAACTGGTCGCGCGTGGCATCGAGCGACAGATAGCGCTCGCCGAGGATCGCGCCTTCAGGATGCTGCAGCAGCAATTCCTGCATCGTCCGGTTGCATTCGTACGGATAGACATAGCTCGAACCGACAAAGTACACGCGCGCGCCGAACGTCTCCGTCATGAAGTCGGCGAGTTGCACACCGTTCTGGTTGGGCGACGCGCCGCTGTAGATGATGTTGTCCGAATACTCGAAACCTTCGTACATCTGCGCGTAGATCAGCAGCCGGTTGTGCTTCTCGACGACGGGCAGCATCGCCTTGCGGCTGGTCGACGTATAGCCGCCGAAAATGGTATTGACGCCGTCCTTCACGATAAGCCGCTCCGCCAGTTCCCGAAAGGCGGCCGGATCGGAGCCGGGATCGTAGTGAAGCGCGACGAGTTCGCGTCCGCCTATGCCGCCGCGCGCGTTGATCTCCTCGACGGCGAGGCACGCGCCGCGCCATTGAGACTGTTCGAGCAACGCGGTCGAGCCGGTCGTCGAGCTAAGCAGGCCCACACGGATGGGATCGGATAATGCCATTTCTTGACGTGCTCTCGGATGCGCGCGGCGCATAAGCTCCGCGCTTTGGTCGTCTTACTTCGATTCTTCCGGTTGATGCGTTACTTCAGGTAGTGCTTGGCGACCATCGCGCCGACCGTATATTTTGGGTCGACAAAATTACCGAGACGTACCTTGCCGACCTGGCTCAGCATCATGTACGCATCCCACTTGTCAAAGCCATACTCCGCCGCCATCCACAGCACGAGTTCGCGATAGGCGATGCGCGTTGCGTCCTCCAGCGGCCGCGCGCTGCCGATGCTCATCAACGCATCCTCGTTCTCCAGGCGCGGCCAGTCGATCTGCCACTTCTTGATGAGATCGACGCGCACGGTCGTCGTGCTCTGATACTCGACGGCCGTGCCGCACACTTCGCCGTCGCCCTGACAGGCGTGCGCGTCGCCGATGAATAGCCGCCCGCCCGGAGAGCGCACCGGCAGATACGTGATGCTGCCCGGCCCCATGTCAGGCACGTCCATATTGCCACCGTGATTGTCGGGCGTGAGCGAATTGATCGAATCGATTTCGGGAGAAAGACTCAGCGTGCCGATATGCGGTTTGTACGGCAGCGTATTGCGTTTGCTCCAGTACACGTTCTCTTCGTCGATCTTTATCTTGCGTACGATTTCCGGCAACGGCTCGTTGAGCAGCGCCGTGTAATCCGTGCCGGTCAGCGCGCCGAAGTTCGGGATCATGCAGCAGAAGCCGTGCGGATCGTCGCCGCGCGGCGCCATCTTCTCGATATATACCGCGACCACGTCGCCCTTCTCCGCGCCTTCGATCATGATCGGCCCATTCTGCGGATTGAGGAAAGGCACCTGTAGCACCTGCGAGGGCTTGTCGGTCTCTTCCCTGATCTTGCCTTCGAAGGCGTCGCGCGTTTCCACCACCACGCGATCGCCCGGCTTGACGTGCAGAACAGGCTGCGAATAAGGGCCGATCGTGTAGTGATAGGTCTTTTGCATCTCCTCGGTGAGATGATGCTCCACCGGCTCGCGATCGGCGCCGACACCGCGCTTCATCATGATCGATTCTTCAAGCCATTTCATGTTCCGCTCTCCGTCACAGTGCCAGATACTGGCGAATCAATTGTTCGTCGCCGAGTTGTTCGGGGCTCAATGTCTCGACGATACGGCCCTTGTCCATCACACAGCAGCGATTCGCGATACGCTCGACCATGCCCATATCCTGCTCGACCAGCACCACGCCGATACCCGTGTCGTGCGCGATATGCTGCAGCGTGTCGCCGATCAGATCGACGATGGACGGTTGAATGCCTTCGGACGGCTCGTCGAGCAACAGCACCTTCGGCGCGCTGATCAGGGCGCGGGCAATCGCCAACTGCTGCTGTTCGCCCCCGCTCATGGTTCCCGCCTTCTGCGTATAGCGTTTCTTCAGAATCGGAAAATAGCCGACGACTTTCTCTTTCATGCCCGCGGCGCGCGCCCGATTCGCCTGCGCGCCGACCTGCAGATTCTCGGCAACGGTCAGCGCGCCGAAGATCTCGCGCCCTTGCGGCACATAGCCCATACCGCTCTGCGCCCGGGCATACGGCTTGTCGTGGCCGATCGCATTGCCTTCGAGTCTGATTTCGCCGGCATCGAGCCTGACAAGACCAATCAGCGCGCGCATCAACGTCGTCTTGCCGACCCCGTTGCGCCCGATGAGGGCCAGCACCTCGCCTCGCCCGACGCCGAACGACACGCCGTTGAGCACACGTCCGCCGCCATATCCCGCTTCAACGTTCGACACCTCCAGCAACGCGCTCATTTCTTCTTCCCCAGATAGACTTCCGCGACGTCGTCGCGCGCGAGTATCTCGTCGAGTGGCCCGTCGGCGAGCAGACTGCCGCCGTGCAGCACGGTGACGCGCGAGGCGATCTGCTTGACAAACGTCATGTCGTGCTCGACCACCATCATCGTGAGGCCATCCGCCGACAGCCGCTTGATGAGTTCGCCGGTTGCATGCGTCTCTTCCACCGACATGCCCGCCACCGGTTCATCGAGAAACAGCAGCTTCGGCCGCAACGACACGGCCATCGCGATTTCGAGCCATTGCTTCTTGCCGTGCGACAGGTTGCGCGCGAGCATGTGCTCTTCGTTCTCCAGCATGAAGCGCCGCAGCAGTTCGTCGAGACTCTCGGGCCGGTCGTCCTTCGCGCGATGCAGCGACAGTTGCAAATGCTGACGCACGCTCAGATCGGGAAACACGCCGGGAATCTGGAACTTGATACTCATGCCCATACGGATGCGCTCGTGTGGAAGCACATGGCTCATGTCCTTGCCGAGAAACATCACGCTGCCTTCGGACGGACGATGCTCGCCCGTGATGAGCTTGAAGAACGTGCTCTTGCCCGCGCCGTTCGGCCCGATCACGCAGCGAATCTCGTTCGCCTCGATACGGAAGTCGATGCCATTGATCACATGCGCGCCGCCAAAATGCTTCTTGAGCCCGCGCGTTTCGAGCAGCGTGGTCATGATTTGCCCTCCTCTCGCTTCAGACATGCGCCGGCGTGGCGCGAAGCGCCGCTCGTGCGGCTCGACAGACGCCGCAGATGCCGCGCGACGAACGGCAGCAGACCTTCTGGCGCGGCCAGCACGACGATCAGCAGAATCGCACCGAGCAGGATCAGCGCGTACTGGCTGCCATATACCGCGAGATTCTGCGAGAGCCACACGAGCAAGGCGGTGCCGATGATCGTTCCTCCAATGCTCTTTCTTCCCGACGTTGCGACCCAGATTACCGGCATCGCGGCAGCGGTGAGGCCCATTGTCGACGGCGTGATGTAGGAACCCCAGATCGTGTACAACGCACCCGACAATCCGCCCAGCGCGCAACCGAGCACGAACACCATCAGTTGATGACGACGGATATCGACGCCGAGCATCTCCGCGCGCTGCGGATTCTCCCGGATAGCGATGAGGGTCAAACCGAAGGTGCCGTCGAGCAGCCTGCGCATGATCGCGTAGACCGCGATCAGCAGAAGCAGCACGAGGTAGTAGAAGCTCACGTTCTCCAGCGTGAGCGGGCCGCCCGGCCACGGAACGGTCAATTGCGGCATGCCGCCCATGCCGTTGTAGCCGTTCAGCCGCGCCTCGCCGATCGCCCATTGCGGCCCTGCCGTCTGCGACATGAAGGTTTCGAGCACGAGCGTCACCGACAACGTGACGATGCCGATGAACACGCCCTTGATGCGCCCATAGAAAATCATGTAGCCGATCAACGCAGCGACGACGATGCTCACCACGATGCCCGCGCCGAGCCCGAGCCACGACTCGAACCACGTGTCGCCATAGTTGAGCGTGAAGATACCGTAGGTGTAGCCCGACAACCCGAAGAACGCGGTCTGCCCGAACGACAGGATGCCGCCGTAGCCCCACATCGCGGCGAGCCCGAGCGCGCTGAACGCCCACAGCAGACAGTAGGCGAGATTGCCGCTGGTGTTCGCATCGACCACGAGCGGCAGACATAGCGCCACGAGCCACGGCACCGTATGCAACGCGCGCGTTGCGGCGCTGGTCGAAGGCCCTTTCATTTGCGTCACGTCTGCCTCCTAGCGCAAGCGGGTGAAGAGATTGCCGAGACCTTGCGGCATCAGCCGGATCACGACGATGACCGTCACCAGCAGACCGATCTGCCCAAACAGCTGCCCGTAGGACGCCGTTAGCGCGGTCTGGATGATCGCGAGCACGCCGGCCGCCGGTGTCGTGCCAGCGATCACGTTGGCACCACCAACCACTACCGACACGAAGGCCTGCACGATGAAGTTGCTGCCCATGGTCGGCACCGCCGTCATGGTCGGCGCGTAGAGCGCGCCGGTGAGGCCCGCGAGGCCCGCGCCCAGCGCGAAGGTCAGCGTATAGAGCCGGTCGGTGCGCAGACCGAGGCATTGCGCGATATTCGCGTTCTGGATCGTGGCGCGCGCGCAGACGCCGTAATTGGTTTTGAAGAACAGCAGGTAGAGGCCGAACAGGATGGCGAGCGCGATACCGGGCAGCACGGCACGATACGTCGAGAACGAATACTCGCCAAGCGAAAACGAGCCGAACGGCGTGCCGATCCCTTCGATCGACGGACCTGCGACCAGCAGCATGGTCTGCTGCACGATCAGGCTGATTGCCCATGTTGCCACGACGGAGTCGAACAGACGGTCATAGAGATGGCGAATCACCAGCCGTTCGATGATGACGCCCGCGAGCGCCGCCGCAAGCGCGCCGGACAGCATCGCGAGCGGCAGCGGCGCACCGTGCTTCGCCGTGATGATGGTCACGTACGCGCCGCACATGATGAACTCGCCGTGCGCGAGATTGATGACCCCCATCATGCCGAAAATCACTGCAAGACCGAGCGCCGCAAGCACCAGATACGCGAAGTTGTCGCCGAACTGATAGATGAGCGAATAGAGAACCGACAAAGTGGCCATACGTGCTCCACGTTCAGGAGGCCGGTGCGCGCGAGCATGCTGCTTTTCCCGCGCGCCGGCTTCGGATCAGGACTTCTTGGGCAGGTTCGACGGCGTGTATTGACGATGATCCGGCCGGTTCGGCAGATCGCAGCCGACCTTGCCGAGCCAGTAGGGCTGCACGTCTTCCCAGACCTTCGGAATCTCAACCGAGTGGTCCTCCTTCACGTGCACCAGATAAATCGTGTGACTCGCGTGATGGCTCTTCGGATCGATGCAGACCTTGCCTTGCGCGCCGGTCGTGCAGATGTCGCCGCTTTCGAGCGCTTTGCGTACCGCGTCCTGATTCGTCGACTTCGCCTTTTCGACCGCGGCCTTGTAGAGGTAGAGGGCGTCGTAGGCGTTTGCTGCTTCCTGGTTGATGTACGGCTCATTCGGAAACTTCGCGTGGAAGCGCTTCTTGAAGTCGTTGCTGGCGGGCGAATCGACCTCTTCGACGTAGTTCGCCGTCACGTACATGTCCTTCAGCGCAGGCGGTTTGAAGCGCTTGTGCTCATAGGCCTGACCGACGTTCACCGAACTCGCCATCGGCAGATTCAGATGCGCCGACGCCTGCTGCTCGTAGTACGAAGACTGATTCGCGCCGACCAGCAGTGTGACGACGAAGTCGGGCTTCGCCTTCTGGATGTTCTGAATGGTCTGGCCGAACTGCGATACCGAAAGCGGAATGAACTCCTCGCCGACCATCGTGCCGCCGTTTTCCTTGACGATGTTGCGTACCCACTCCGCCGAAATCTGCCCGAAGTTGTAGTCGGCCGCGATGGTGTATACCTTCTTGCCGTACTTCTGCATCATCCACGGAATGAGCGTCGAAAATTGCTGCTCGGGCACCGCGCCGGTAACGAAGGTGTTCGAATCGCAGACGCCGCCTTCGTACTGATTGTCGTACCAGTAGAGCTGATGCGCGCGGTCCATGATCGGGCGGATCGCCTCGCGCGATGCGCTGGAGAACGCGCCGAAAATTACATCCGGCTTGTCGGTCTGCACGAGCCGTCGGGCCAGTTCCTGAAACTTGGTGTTGTCCGACTGTGTGTCGTAAGCGATCAGCTTCACCGGGCGGCCGAGAATGCCGCCCTTCGCGTTGATCTCGTCGACGGCGAGTTCCGTGGCGTGAATCTTGGGAATCGTGGCCAGTGCGAAATTCCCCGAGGCGTCTTCGAGCAAGCCGATCTTCACGGGATCAGCGGCGCTCGAAGCGAGCGAAGTCAGTGCGAGTCCTGCGGTAAGGGCGAGACGCATCCAGCCCGACAGCTTCAGCAACATGCGGGTTCTCCAGAGATGGGCGCCAGACGTGAGCGCTGGAACAAGGAAAAAAACGGGCACAAAAAAAGCCCCCTGACGAACGGCGCGTTCGTCAGGGGGCTTCTGTGCCGGGTCCTCGGGCGGACATCTTTGTCGGGCCTCGAGGGAGTGACCTGAGTCTAAAACGCCATATTTTTATTTGTCAACTGCAGTCAAAAATTTTGAGGGGCCTTGCGAGAGGGGGCTGGGCGGGGGGCAAGTCGATACCGGGTTCTCCGATTGGTGAAGCGTGGTGGAGTTAGCGGCGTTGTCCGACTGACCGACATTAAATGATGCTGTTACGGATGGCGCCGCCTGCTTTCTTCCTCAACTATTCGCTGACAGCGGTTGCAAACGTCTGAAGCCGGCGTCGACGAATGGGCACTTTCGACACTGAAGGGACGCCTGGATACGCGGCCGGGTGTCCGTTTGCGAGAGAACCTGGTCAAGACCGGGAATCATGGTTGCGGCTATCATCGCGATATGAACGGCAACCGTATAGCGGATCGCCTGCACGGTATTGGCGTAAATAGGGTCCCAGAGGGTTCGCAGACACGATCGGCGCGAAGTCTTCTGGCAAAAAGGGTACGTTGCACGCAATTTCGGCGCCGCACAGCTGTGGACCAATCAATTGCTCCCACAACTTCGTCGATAAGGTGACGTGCAACCGTATCGACGTCGAAATCGTGAATTCCAGAATCGAGAAAAATGCAAAGCGACATCAAGCCTCGCCCCCGCACACTCAGTCAGATCCCCAAAGGTATCTGGTTGCTCGGCTTCGTCAGCATGTTCATGGACATCTCGTCGGAGATGATCCACGCCCTTCTTCCGATGTTCCTGGTGACGAGTCTAGGGGCAAGCGCCGTGATGGTCGGCCTCATTGAAGGTGTCGCTGAAGCGACCTCGCCCATCGTGAAAATCTTTTCCGGCGCGCTAAGCGACTACCTTGGCAACCGGAAATGGCTCGCTGTCATTGGTTACGGCATGGGCGCGCTGAGTAAGCCGCTATTCGCACTAGCACCGACGGCGGGAATTGTCCTGACCGCGCGAGTGGCAGACCGAATCGGCAAAGGCGTGCGAGGCGCGCCGCGCGATGCGCTCGTGGCCGATATCACTCCCCCGCATCTGCGCGGCGCCGCGTATGGCCTTCGCCAGTCGCTGGACACTGTCGGCGCGTTTTTGGGTCCGTTGCTCGCCACCGGCTTGATGGTGCTTTGGGCAAACGACTTCCGCATGGTGTTCTGGGTGGCGGTCATTCCCGGCATCGTCGCAGTCGGATTGCTTGTGATTGGCGTTAGGGAACCTACGCATCGGTCAAGCGCGACGCGCGTCAATCCGTTGAAACTCGAAAACCTGAAGAAGCTGAGCGGGTCGTACTGGTGGGTGGTATTTGTCGGCGCGGTTTTCGCGATTGCTCGGTTTAGCGAAGCATTTCTCGTCCTGCGCGCGATGCAAGGGGGTATACCCGTGGCGCTAGTACCACTCGTCATGGTAGTTATGAACCTGGTGTATTCAGCGTCAGCTTACCCCTTTGGCAAGCTAGCCGACTCCATGAGCCACACCCGACTACTGGCCATTGGTCTCGTCGTACTGATTCTGTCGGATGTCGTGCTTGCGCACGGAAGTCACTGGCCAGTCGTGCTAACCGGCGTCGCTCTGTGGGGCTTGCATCTGGGCCTCACGCAAGGTTTGCTGGCGACCATGGTCGCGAAAGCTGCGCCGCCCGATCTGAAAGGGACAGCGTTTGGTTTCTTCAATCTCACTGGTGGATTGGCGACTCTTGTGGCAAGCCTAGTGGCCGGTGAGCTCTGGGACAGGTTGGGAGCAAGCGCAACATTTTATGCGGGAGCGGGATTCTGTATCGCGACGCTGATTGCGCTCTTTGCCATGACGCATTCTCCTTGGGATGAAACATGAACTGACACTGGACAAAAAATGTTCAGTCCGGTGCCGACAAGCGCCCCATCCGTACCAGGTACCCACTTTCAGAATGGCGCCGGGTGAACGCGCAGGCGTTGACCTGCGTCAAGTAGCTGAATTCCGGGTGAAATAGCCTGAATCAGCTATCCATCGCTGCGACGTTGCGCGATCGACGATCTGACTACCGAATACCCGGAGGTGGATGATGATCAAGCTGGTTTCAGGGCGGGCAAGCATCCTGGGCGCACTACTGATATTTTCGTCTACCACTGCAGTGATAGCCAAAGAGCTGGCGACGATTGAAACACATAGCCAGCGATATGGCTCCCACATCGCCATTTCGGCTTACGACGATCCTCTCGTAAAGGGCGTGACATGCTATGTGTCAGAGTCGCATTCCGATGGCGCACTGGGAAGTGGACGAATCAGTCATGGGGCTGACCTGACGGCATCCTGCCATCAGACAGGCAACATCCGGGTTGATGAAGCTGTTCCCAGGCAAGCGCAAGTATTCACGACCGAAGCGGACCCAAGTTTCGACTCGCTCCATATCATCCGCGTGCTGGACACCGAACGGCACTCACTTGTCTACTTCACCTACTCTGAAAGCGAGGTTGCAGGGGATCTGCCGGGCCGCATCTACGTGATCAGGTTGCCGGCAGGCCCCCGGATGCCCACCAGATAGATAAGCTATCGCGCCTTCTATCCCCTGTCTCGCGGCCACGACTGCCGTAATGACGCCAGCGTCCCCTGGCTACAATTTCAATGGAATTGAGCGGTTACGAGGATCAACATGGAGATCAACTCGCGAGCGTTTCGTGTCCCGGAAGGTGGAAGGGTCAAGCTCGAAAAATGGCCGACAAAAGTGGATCCCGTGTACAAGTCACGAGAACACTATCAGCAATTGCTTGGTGATCACGTCGGCCGCCTGAGTGCTTTACAGCAGTTGCTTTATGCAAGCAATCGGTATGCGATTTTGCTGATCTTCCAGGCGATGGACGCGGCCGGTAAGGACGGCGCCATCAAGCATGTCATGTCTGGCGTGAACCCGCAGGGATGTCAGGTATTCAGCTTCAAACATCCCAGCGCCACTGAGTTGCAGCATGACTTTCTGTGGCGCACCACCCGCGATCTGCCAGAGCGCGGTCGAATCGGCATCTTCAACCGGTCGTACTACGAGGAAGTGTTGATCGCACGCGTCCATCCCGAGATTCTCCATAACGAGGGCCTTCCAGATGCACTGCTTGATGAGAAGACCGTGTGGCATGACCGCTATCGATCAATCCAGGATCTGGAGTTGCACCTCTGCGGAAATGGCACGCGAATCGTCAAGTTTTACCTTCACATCTCCAAGGAAGAGCAGCGCAAACGCTTTCTGCAGCGTATCGACGACCCTGAGAAAAACTGGAAATTCAGTGTTGCGGATGTCGAGGAGCGGAAGTACTGGAAACAGTATATGAAGGCCTATGAGGAATGCTTCAATGCAACGAGCACCCAACGCGCTCCCTGGTACATCGTGCCAGCTGACGACAAGGAGAACGCGAGGCTGATCGTGTCGAGAGTCGTACTTGAGACGCTTGAGGAACTCGAAATGACCTATCCAAAGGCGAACGCCGAACGTAGAAAGGAATTGCAGTCAATTCGCGCGGAGCTTGAAAAATAAGGAATGGGAAATGAGCGAAGTCGAGACTTGAAATCGACGCTCGACGTCGCTCGCCTCTATATCGCCGTGTCGCCTCGATGCGTCGAAGTCATGGTCACGGGGACGCCCAGGCGCCGCGGATCGACATGGGTCATCACGTTGAGCACGCGATGGCGCGCCATCACGCAAGCACGCGCCGCGACTGCGATGTCGTGCCCCTGCTCGACCGACAAATCGGCATCGATCTCCAGATGCACATCAACGAGGATCATGTCCCCCATCTTGCGCGTGCGCAGATCATGTACGCCGAGTATGCCCGGCGTCGCGCGCAGCGTTTCGGTTATGGCCTGCACCTCCGCGGCATCGGCCGCCCTGTCCATCAGGTCGTGCAATGCATCCCAGCCGAAGGACCCGCCCATCTTCACCACCATGCCGCCGACGATCAGCGCGGCGACCGGATCCAGCAACGGATAGCCGGCAAGGTTGCCGACAATGCCCAGTGCGACAACGAGAGAAGAAGCCGCGTCCGAGCGCGCATGCCATGCATTGGCGACCAGCATGCTCGATTTCACGCGCGTCGCAGCCGCAAGCATGTAGCGAAACAGGCCTTCCTTCGCGACGAGAGCGGCAAGTGCGACCCAGAGCGCCGCGAGCTGCACGGACTGGATCGTCTCGGGATGTTCGAGTTTCAGGACCGCGGACCAGAGCATCCCACCGCCGACCAGCAGCAGAATCAACGCGAGCGCAAGCGATGCGCCAGTCTCGAAACGTTGATGGCCGTATGGATGGTTCGCGTCGACTGGCTTCCTGCTGTGGTGACTGGCCAGCAACACGACGAAATCAGCGATCAGATCCGACAGCGAATGAATTCCGTCGGCGATCAATCCCTGCGAGCGGGACAGGATGCCCGTGATCACCTGCCCGATGCTCAGGGCGAGATTCACCGCGACGCTGACCCACGTGCTGCGAGACGCCGCCGCGGCGCTGGCGGGGGCATCTACGGTCTCGTCTTCCGGAAAAATCGGGGATGTGTCCTGTTTCATTTCATGCCTGCCGCAGTGGGACGTCGGGTGAAATGAACGCCCACCTTGTTTGACCGCCAGAGTTTTGGCAGTTGTTTTTTTAGAGTTCGACTGCGATGTCCGGCTGGCCGCGTCCACAAAAACCAGTCCACGATGCAGAGCAATTCGTCCCGCCATAGGTACGAGTGCGGAACGCTACCACGCTCGCTTTGCGCACGCACGGCGCGCCCTCGCTAGGCGCTTTTCTGCTCTATCTGGTGGCCGCGGACCAACTCTTCCAACCCTCGTAGCCCGACGGGTGGACGCGCCTGCCACGGCAACAAAGCGACCCGAATCGAATCCTGCTCCATAACGCGCGCGATGAATGGCATTTCGTAGCGCCCTCGCTCGGCGAGGGCCGGATCGTGGGTTCCGCTTGCGAGCAGACTCTGGTCAATGACCCAGGCGTATGGCTCAATCTGTGCCCGACGCAGGTCGGCTTGCAGTCGTTCTGCTTCATGAACTGGCGTCGCTTCGGCGAGTGTCACGATAAGCACGTGCGTGAACTGCGGGTCTCTAAGCCGCGGCAGAAGCTGACGAACCGCTTCGGGCATATCGCCTTGCGTACGCATGACTTCGCGATGATAGGCCTCTGCTGAATCCATGAGCAGAATGGTGTGTCCGGTTGGAGCCGTGTCGAGTATCACGAAAGCGTTCCGGGCCTCATCCACCGTCCGCGCGAATGCGCGAAAAACCGCTATCTCCTCGGTGCACGGCGACCGCAGGTCCTCCTCAAGCATCGCCTTACCTTGCGCATCGAGTTGAGTCCCAGCCTTGGCGAGGACCTCAGCGCGATAGCGGCTAACCTCCAGTTCCGGGTCGATGCGACTCACACTCAGGCCTGGAAGGGATTCCTGGAGCGTCCATGCTACGTGCGCGGCCGGGTCTGTGGTGGAAAGCAGAACTGCATGGCCGCGCTGCGCCAGTTCAAGCGCTATCGCCGCAGCCACGGTCGTCTTGCCGACGCCGCCCTTGCCCATCGTCATGACAAGGCCATGCCCCGCCTTCTCGAGTTCGTCAATGAGCGGCAGAAGGCCGCTAGGCAATTCCACGCCAGGACGGACATCGACGCTGGGCGTGGCAATCCGCGCCGGGTGCAAATACGCGTCTAACGCGGCCAGTCCAACCAGTCCCTTGGGAATAAAACCCGTTTCGCTTCGCGGAAGTACGGCAAGACCCGGTGGCATTGCCTTTACGGCTGCAGCCTGCTGTTCTACCATCGCACAAGCAATGTCATCGTCAGAAGAGACCGCCTTGAAGACACCATTGACCGCGAGCACCAGGTTTCGAACCCCCAGGTCGGCCAGTTCGACACGGGTTCGCTCCGCCTCACGGAATGCGGACGCCTCCGGCCTCGCCACGAGGACCACGGTAGTGCGGTCGTGATCGGTCAATTGGGCAACGGCGGCGGCGTATAGTTGCCTGTTTTGCTCGAGGCCTGCCAACGGGCCCAAGCACGAATTGCCGGTTGTGTTAGTCGACAGGAAGTTACTCCAGGCCGACGGCAGCGTGAGCAAACGCAAGGTGTGCCCTGTCGGGGCAGTGTCGAAGATGACGTGGTCATACGCCTTCGCGGTGATACCACCGCCCAGCAGTTCGGCAAACGCATCGAATGCCGCTATCTCGACCGTGCAGCCACCAGAAAATTGCTCCTCCATGCTGCGAATTGCCGCATCGGGCAACACGCCTCGATAGGGAGCAACCATTCGCTCGCGGTAGGCGGCCGCAGCGAGCTCGGGGTCGATATTCAACGCATGGAGGTTGGGGAACCCGTTGACCGGGGTCGGCTGCCCACAGAGTTGAGTCTCGAGCACCTCGTCGAGATTCGAAGCCGGGTCGGTGCTGACAAGCAGCACGGCCTTACCCTTTTCAGCCAGTTGCAGCGCCGTTGCGCAGGCGAGCGACGTTTTGCCGACGCCGCCCTTGCCGGTGAAAAAGAGATGGCGAGTTGTAACGGCAGGAAGTGTCATATCGGTGCGCCGGTTAACATTCGCCGGGCTTGCAAGCGCAAGCTCCAGCCTTGATGTGTGGCTTTTCGGCGGCGGGAATCTTGAGCCCCAGTTTCTGAATCAATTGGGCAAGTGACGGATACACCCCGACGGAGATGATCCGGCCATCCACCGTTGCGATGGGCAGACGGTCCATACCCGCATGCAGTTCCCGTACCACCTCAGGATTTGCCGCAAAGGCTGCCGCATCGTGTCCGAGGCCGTGCCGAACGACTTCGACACCATGTTCAGCCAGCCACTGAAGGTCGGCGCTGAACTGAACCAGCGCCGGGTCCACGTCCACGCCGCAGACACCGGTCGCGCAGCACATAGCCGGCTCGAACACATCAAGTTTGCTCATCATTGCTCCCACGAATTCCGCCTGTCGGCCAGACCGCGGCCGTCTCCACTGCGTCATGCTCGTCCCTCCGAAGGAGGCGTCATTGACCTCGGTCAAGTCGCAGACGATGGAACGGCATTTTTCACATATGGAGAATCCGACCATTTGAGAATCGACTCCAGCTGCCTCATTGACGAGCGTCAAGGAAGGGTCCGCCCTGACATATACCCTTGTAATGCACGATGACAACACATGCCCTGTCGTCACGTGGCACATCTACAAGGGGGAGATATGAAGAAGCTCTTTGTTGCGATGGCCGCCGGTATCGCGTTGACATCCCCGGTCCTGCAAGCTGCATCCAAAGACACAGACGCACCGCACAGCACTTCAAAAACGCAGCCTCCGGGTGCTGTGGAGTTCGATAAGAATCTCGCC